>DATMJT010000150.1:0-7277 GCA_035553735.1 Pilimelia sp. | reverse complement strand
TGCGTCGGCTGCGCGCCGGCCGGACCCGCTGCGGTGCCGCCGGCCACCCGACCAACCACCGGACCGGTCGGCTCCGCGACCGCCGGGCCCTCGGCGGCAGCCGGGTGAGCGGTGCCGGGGCTCGACGGTCCGGTGGACACGCCCCGCGACGGCACGGCGGTGCCCTCCGGTGCGGTCCACCGCGCGCCGGGCCCCGATGCGGCGCCGGGTGCGGGAGCGCTCGGCAGCGGGCCGGTCCCGGCTGGCCGGGCGGGCACCGGGGCCGCGTCGCCCGCCGGCGGCGGGTCCGCCACCGCGGCGCCGGAACGCCCGGGGGCGTCCGTCCGTGCAACCGCCGCGGAATCCGTGGCCGGGCCGGGACGCGGGCCGGATGGACGCGCCCCCGCGGTGGCCACGCCGCCCACGACGGGGCTGGCGGCGGCGGGCTCACGGTCCGGGGCGCCGGTGCCGGGGCCCGGACCGCCGGTGGGCATGCCGGGCACCGCCGGCACGCTGCCGGGCACGCCGGCTCCGTCGGTCACGCCCGGCACGCCGGCTCCGTCGGTCACGCCCGGCACGCCCGTTGCGTCGGCCGGGCCCGGCACGATCGCCGTGAGGTCTTCGACCGGCGCACCGGGGCCGCCGACGGCCGGTGCGTCCGGCTCCCCGGCGACGGGTGCGTCCGTCGCCGGACCGATCGCCGGGCGCGGCGCCGGCGGGCTCGCGGCTGCCGCGCGACCGCCCTGGGGGGCGCTGCCGGGCGAGCCGGCCGGGTTCGCCGCGCCGGCGTGCCCCGTGCCGGAGCCGCCGGCCGGCGCATCCTGCACCGCCCGGGCGAGCACCGACGTGAACGCGTCGGCGCCCGCACGGCTGGCTCCCGACACCGCCGGCCGGGACGGTCCGCCGGCCGTGGGGGTCGCGGCCGGGGCGATGGTGGTGGGCGTCGTCATCAGGTGGTCTCTCCTATCCCAGGGCGGCCATGGCCGCCTGGACCTTCGGTACGTAGGCTCGCGTCTCGGCGAACGGCGGGATGCCGCCGTGCTTGTGCACCGCACCGCCGCCCGCGTTGTAGGCGGCCAGCGCCAGCGGCAGCGAGCCGAACTCCTTCAGGTGGCTGGCCAGCAGCCGGGCCGCCCCGTCGACCGCCTGCGTGGGGTCGAACGGGTTGACCCCGAGGCCGCGCGCCGTGCCGGGCATGAGCTGCATCAGCCCCTGCGCGCCGGCGGGACTCACCGCCCGCGGGTTGTAGCTGGACTCCACCTTGGCCACGGCGGCCAGCAGCTTCGGCGAGACGCCGTGCCGGGCGCCCGCGGCGGTGAACAGGTCGGCGTACGGCACGCCGGCCAGCCCGCCGCCGGTGCGCAGCCCGGCCGGGCGGACGAGCTGCGCGGCGTCCGCCCCGGCGACCGGGGCCTCGGGCAGCACCCGGCGGATCGCGCTGGGGGTGGCGTACACGTCTTGGATCTTGACCTTCTCGCCCGGCTGCGGCGCGGCGATCATCTTGTTGCCGCCGAGGTAGATCGCCACGTGGTCCACCGGGCGGTTGAAGGCGAGGATGTCGCCGGGCCGGGCCTGCGCGAGGCCAGCCACCGGGGTGCCCACCCTGGCCTGGTCGGCGGCGATGCGCGGCAGCGTGACGCCGAGGTCGGCGTAGGCCCGCTGGACCAGCGCCGAGCAGTCCAGGCCCCGGGCCGGATCGGTGCCGCCGAACACGTACGGCACGCCGAGGTACCGGCGGGCGGCCTCGACCACCGCCGGGCCCGTGGCGCCGGCCGGCGCGGAGTCCCCGCGCGCGCCGCCGGCCGGCGCGGAGCCCCCGCGCGCGCCGCCGGCCGCCGACAGCTCGGCGGCGAACGCCGGTCCGGACGCCCCGCCGGCCGCGGCGGGGCGCGGCGCGAGCTGCTGCTGGAGCTGCTGGACCCGGGTGATGACGTCGAGCAGGCCGGTCACCGCGGCTCACCACCTCGGGCCGCGGCGCGCTGCGCGGCGGTGACCGCCAGCTCGTCCAGCGCGGCCTGGTCGGCCGCCAGGTCGCGCGCCCGGCGCGCCGCGGCGTGCCGTTCGGCCAGCGACTCCACCACCCGGCGGCGCCGGGCGGCCTCGGTGAGCGCGGCGGCGCACTCCTCGCGGGCCTCCTCCGCCCGGCCCACCGTGGCCTGGGCCAGGGCCACGTCGGCGGCCATGGCCCGGCGGGCCAGCAGCGCCGCGACGACGGCCTTCGCGACCTCCCCCTCCGGCACGCCGTGGGCGCGCAGCTCCCGCTCGCGGTGCCCCGCCTCGTGCTGCGCGGCCCGGATGGTGCCCCGGGCCCGCACCACGGCGGCCCGCGCGGCGTCCTCCTGCGCCTGCCGGGCCCGCAGCACCGCGGACAGCTTGAACCTGCGGGTCACGCCGCACCCCCCGCGGGCAGCGCGTGGCCGTCGCCGTGCAGCAGGGCGTGCAGCAGGGCCCAGGACCGCTCCGGCGGGCACGCGTCGTCCAGCGACTGGCGCAGGAACTCCTCGATGCGCGGCCACAACGCCTGTGCGGCGTCCGCGTCCGGATTGGTGCCCGGTACGTACGCGCCGATCTCCACCAGCTCCTTGACGTCGCGGTGGGCGGCCAGCAGCCGGCGCAGCCGCGTGGCGTCGGCCTTCTGCTGCGCGGTGGTGACGGTGTTGGCCAGCCGGGAGACCGACTCCAGCGGGTCGATGCTGGGGAAGTGCCCGGCGGTGGCCAGCTTCCGGTCCAGCACGATGTGGCCGTCCAGAATGGAGCGCGCGGCGTCGGCGATCGGCTCGTTGTGGTCGTCGCCCTCGACCAGCACGGTGTACAGGCCGGTGATGCTGCCGGTGGCGCCGGGCCCGGCGCGCTCCATCAGGCTGGCCAGCATGCCGAACACCGACGGCGGGTAGCCGCGGGTGGCCGGCGGCTCGCCCACCGACAGGCCGACCTCGCGCTGGGCCATCGCCGCGCGGGTCACGCTGTCCATCATCAGCAGCACGTCGGCACCCTCGTCGCGGAACCACTCGGCGATGCGGGTGGCGACGAAGCCGGCCCGCAGCCGGACCAGCGCCGGCTGGTCGGAGGTGGCCACCACCACGACGGAGCGGGCCAGGCCCTCGGGGCCGAGGTCGTTCTCGATGAACTCGCGCACCTCGCGGCCCCGCTCGCCCACCAGCGCGATCACGTTGACCTGGGCGTTGGTGCCCCGGGTGATCATCGACATCAGGCTGGACTTGCCCACGCCGGAGCCGGCGAAGATGCCCAGCCGCTGGCCGCTGCCGCACGGGATCAGCGTGTCCACCGCGCGCACTCCGAGCGCCATCGGGGCCACCACCCGCTGCCGGGCCAGGGCCGGCGGCGGCGCGGCGTCGATGCCGGCGTAGCCGCACCCGGTCAGCGGGCCGCGGCCGTCCATGGGCCGACCGAGCCCGTCGAGCACCCGCCCACGCAGCGCGTCGCCGACCGGGACCTGCAGCGGCGCCCCGGTGTTGACCACCGGGCTGCCGCCGCCGATGCCGTGCAGCGGGCCCAGCGGCAGGCAGCTGAGCCGGTCGCCGTCCAGCGCGGCCACCTCGGCGAGCACGGCGTCGGGGCCGTCGCCGATACGGACCAGGTCGCCGACCCGGGCCGACACGCCGGCCACGGTCACCCGCAGGCCGACGGCGGCGACGACCCGACCGGCCGCGACCGGCCGGGCGGCGGCGCGCAGCTGCGCGAGGCGTTCGGTGAGGGCGGCGTTCACCGGGCCAGCACCTCCCGGACCCGGGCGACCGCGGCGGCCAGCGTCGCGTCGACGGTGACCACGCCGCACTCGGCCACGGCGTCGCCGGGGGCCAGCGCCGGGTCCGGCCGCAGGGTGACCGGGCGACCGTCCACCTCGTACGCCCCGGCGTCGGGGCCGGTCAGGGCGTGGTGGTCGGCGGGGTGCAGCCGCACCGTGACCTCGCCGCGCTCCGGTGCGGCGGCCAGCGCCCGGCGCACGGCGGCCAGGCCGCGGTCCTCGCCGGTGGACAGCTCGGCGCCCAGCAGGGCCTCCGCCACCGTGACCGCCGCGGCCAGCAGGGCTTCGTGGGCCTGCGCCACGGCCGCGAGCTGCCGCTGCGCCAGGTCGGCGGCGGCGCGGTCCACGGCCGCCACGGCCCGGGCCAGCGCCGCCTCGCCGGCGGCCACGGCCGCCCGCTGCTCGGCGGCCGCCTGGTCGGCGACGGCCTGCGCGGCGATCCGCGCGGCCCGCTGGCCCTGGGCCCAGCCCTCGGCGTAGCCGGTGGTGCGGGCCTGCGCGCGGGCCTGCTCGACCAGCTCCGAGGGCACCGGCGCGGAGGTGCGCAGGTTCACGTCGAACCGGACGGCGGCGGCGCCGCGGGCGAGGTCTCCGCGCAGCACGACGTCGCGGGCCGGGTCGGCGCCCGGCACGACGTCGCCGGCCAGGCCCCCGCGCCGCTCAGGCGATGAACTCGTCATCTTCCCCACCCCGCTGGATCTCGATCTGGCCGGAGTCCTCCAGCGACCGGATGACCTGGACGATCTTGGCCTGGGCCTCCTCGACCACGCGCAGGCGCACCGGCCCGAGCATCTCGATCTCGTCCACCAGGTTCTCCCGGGCGCGCTCGGAGAGGTTGTGCAGCACCTTCTCGCGCACCGGCTCCGCGGTGCCCTTGAGCGCCGTGGCCAGGTCCGCGACCTCGACCTGGCGCAGCACCAGCTGGACCGCCTTGTCCATGAGGTGCACGATGTCCTCGAACATGAACATCCGGCGCCGGATCTCCTCGGCCAGCTCGGGACTGCGCCCCTCCAGGCCCTCCATGATCAGTCGTTCGGTGGCCCGGTCGGCCCGGTTGATGATGTCCACCAGGGGCTGCAGGCCGCCCACGGTGGACAGTTCGGTGGGCTGCAGCACCGAGGAGAGCTTGCGCTCCAGCGCCGACTCCACCTGGCGGATGATCTCCGGCGAGGTGCGGTCCATGACCGCGATCCGGTGCGCCACGTCGGCCTGCAGCTCCGGGGAGAGCCCGGAGAGGATCTGCGAGGCCATCGCGGCGGACACGTGCGCCAGCACCAGGGCGATGGTCTGCGGGTGCTCGTGCTGCACGAAGGACAGCACCTGCCGCGGGTCGGCCCGGTTGACGAACCCGAAGGGCATGTCGGTCACCGTGGCCGACAGCCGCTCCAGCATCTCGGCGGCCCGCTCCGGCCCCAGCGAGGCCTCCAGCAGGTCGCGGGCCGACTCCAGGCCGCCCTGGGTGGCCAGCCGGTGGGTGTGGGCCAGCAGGTGAAACTCGTCGACGATCTGCTCGACGACCTCGACGTCGACGGTGCCGAGCCGGGCGACCTCCGCCATCAGCTCCTCGACCTCCGACTCGCGGAGCTGGCCGAGAATCTTGGCGGAGTCCTCCTTGCTGAGCTGCAACAGCAGGACTGCCGCCTTGCGCAGGCCACTGATCTCCTGCAGACCCTTGAGGGTCATGGGGTGTCACCTCCTCGGTGCGGGTCGGATCGGGTCAGGACCGGCGGTCGGCCAGCCAGGTGCGCAGGAGCTGCGCCACGTCCTCGGGTTGGTTGGCGACCATCTCGGCGATGTCCCGGTGCCGCGCGTCGCGGTCGGCGTCGTCGTTGTCGCGGCCGGCGGCCTCCAGCGCCATGGCCGTCGGCGGGCCGTCCAGCGCCTGCCGGGCGCGGGCCTCCTCCAGCGCCTGCCGGGCCGCCTCCAGCTCGGCCAGCTCCTCCGGGGTCAGCCCGGTGCGCTTGGCCGCCCGCCGCTTGGCCCGCCAGGCCAGGAACAGCAGGATCAGGATCGCCAGCACCATCGCGCCGGTCTTGCCCCAGTTGAGGTACTGCTCCCTCTGGGCGTCCGCGTCCGCCTTGGCCAGCGCCTCCTTGGCCTCGTCGGCGCCCCTGGTGTCGAACGGCAGGGCGGTGACGGCCATGGTGTCCCCGCGCTCGGCGTTCAGGCCGACCGCCGCCGAGATCATCTGCTGGATCTGGGCGTTGTCGATGCCCTGCGCGGTGGTGGCGTCGATCAGCACGGCGACGTTGAGCCGGCGCACGTTGCCCGGCGCGGACTTGCGGGTTTCGGTCACCATGCCGACCGCGTTCTGCCGGGCCTCGGAGGTCGACTCGTACTGGCCGGTCCCGCCTCCGTTGGGCGCCTGGACGTTGTCCGGGCCCAGCACCCCGCCCGCGCCGTTGCCGGTGCCGTTGTAGGTCTCCCGCTTGGTGGTCTCCGACAGCGGCGGCACGTTGGCGTCCGCCACGTACCGCTGGGTCTTGGTCTCCGTGGCGTCGAAGTCCAGGTCCGCGGTGGTCTTCACGACCGCCTTGCCGGCCCCGACGACGTTCTCCAGCATCCGCTGCAGCGCCAGGTTCATCCGCTGCTCGAACTGGGCGGTCTGCTGGGCCCGCGCGTCGCCGCCGGCCGCGGCCAGCCCGGCGGCCCCGTCGCCGGTGGACAGCACCTTGCCGTCCGCCCCGGCGAGGGTCACCTGCTCGGGCTCCAGCCCCTCGACGCTGGAGGCGACCAGGTGCACGATCGCCTGCACCTGCTCGTGGCCGAGCTCCCGGCCGGCGCCGGTGGCGACCAGCACCGAGGCGCTGGGCTTGCGCTCGTCGTCGGAGAAGATGTCCTTCTTCGGGATCACCAGGTGCACGGTGGCGGCCTGCACGCCCTGGATGGACTTGATCGTCTTTGCCAGCTCGCCCTCCAGGGCCCGCTGGTAGCCGACCTGCTGCATGAAGTCCGACGTGGTGACGCCCTGCTTGTCCAGCAGCGAGTAGCCCGACTCGGCCTGGGCGGGCAGCCCCGCGCCGCTCATCTTCAGCCGCAGGTCGTACACCTGGTCCTTGGGCACCAGCACGGTGGCGCCGCCGTCGGCCAGCTGGTACGGCGTGCCGCCCGCGCCCAGCTCCTCGACGATGGCGTTGGCGTCGGCGCCGGACAGGTTGCTGAACAGCGGGGCGTAGGTCGGCGTGGACGCCCAGTTGGCGAAGAAGAAGCCGCCGACGACCAGAGCCACGATGCCGAGCAGCGTGACGGCCTTCTGGCCGGGCGTGAAGGAGCGGAAGGCGTCGCCGAGCTTGCGCAGCGGGGCGGGAATCCGGTCTGCCATGTCAGGCCTGCATCCTCATGATCTCTTGGAACGCCTCGACGGCCTTGTTCCGCACCGCCACGGTCAGCTGCGTGGCCAGGCCCGCCTCCGTGCTGGCGATCAGGTAGTCGTGGGCGTCCCGCAGCGTGCCGGTGGCCGCCTTGACGGCCAGGCCGGCGGACTTGTCCTGCATGCCCTGCAGGTTCTCCAGGCCCTCGGAGAGCTTGCTGG
>DATMJT010000149.1:0-9530 GCA_035553735.1 Pilimelia sp. | reverse complement strand
CGCTGCGGCGGCGCCGGGGCGCCGGGCGGGCGGGTCCGGGTGGTCGGCGGGCAGCGGGGGCAACGGCGCCCAGAGTAGCCGCACCCACCGCGCGGGCGGACGGGCGTGCAGCGCCCGCGCGGCGTCGGGCTCCGCGCGGGCGAACGAGGCCAGCATGCCCACCGCCGCGAGCGTCACGACCAGCGCGCTGCCGCCGTCGGAGATGAACGGCAGCGGCAGGCCGGTGATCGGCAGCAGCCCCACCACCCCGCCAATGTTGATCACCGCCTGGGCGACCAGCCAGGTCACCGCGCCGGCCGCGGCCAGCCGGCGGAACGGGTCGTCGACCCGCCGGGCGATCCGCAGCCCGGTGTAGGTCAACACCGCGAACAGCGCCAGCACCACGAGGCAGCCGACGATCCCCAGCTCCTCGGCGATGACCGCGAAGATGAAGTCGTTCTCGCCGTTGGGCAGCCAGCCCCACTTGACGCTGCCCTTGCCCAGTCCCACGCCGAACCAGCCGCCGTCGGCGATCGCGTACCGCCCCTGCAGCGCGTGCCAGCAGCTGTTCTCGGCGCAGCCCTTGCCGGGGTTCAGGAAGGACGTCAGCCGGGCCAGCCGGTACTCGCTCTTGCCGGGCGCGGCGACCAGCAGGGCGAGCCCGGCCAGGCCGGCGGCCAGCATCGCGGCGAAGATGCGCAGCCGCACCCCGGCGGCCCACAGCAGCCCGACGAACATGATCAGCAGGCAGGCCATGGTACCGAAGTCGTTGTAGCCGACCAGCACGAACAGGGAGGCCACCACGGGGAACAGCGGCAGGGCCAGCGCCCGCCAGCGACCCGCCGCCGGGCCCTTGCGGACCAGTACCCCGGTCCCCCAGAGCAGCAGGCCGATCTTGGCCAGCTCGGAGGGCTGGAGCTGCATCGGGCCGACGTGCAGCCACAGCTCGTCAGCCTCGACCGGGCCGAGCCGCGCCTTGGGGATGACCTTGAGGCTCTCCAGCACGGTCAGCAGGTCCAGCAGCACCAGCAGGCCGAAGGCCAGCACCAGCAGCGGCAGCCCCAGGGCCCGGAAGGTGCGCACCGGCAGCCGCTGGCACACCCAGAAGCCGACCAGCCCGATGAGCGCGAACAGCACCTGCTTGGTGACGCTGGCGAACGCGCTGCCGTTGCGCACGTACGCCTGCACGCTGGTGGCCGAGAACACCATCGTCAGCCCGATCACCAGCAGCATTCCGGCGCTGGACAGCAGCAGGTAGTAGGAGGCGAGCGGGCGGGCCAGCAGGCCGCGCAGGGCCGACAGGCCGCCGCCGGGCACCGCCGCCGACCGGCCGGCCGGCCCGGCGCCCCGCCCGCCGGGTCGGGGCGCCGCGGCGGCCGGGGCGTCACTCATGCGGGCGTCCCGCCGCGGCGGGCAGCGCGCGCACCGCCGCGGCGAACGCCTCCCCGCGGTGGGCGTAGCCGGGGTACATGTCCCGGGAGGCCGCCGCCGGCGCCAGCAGCACGGTGTCGCCCGGCGCGGCCAGCCCGGCGGCGGCGGCGACGGCCTGGCGCATGGCCCCATCATCGGTCGCCGGGACATCGACGACCGGGATTCCGGGCGCGTGTCGCGCCAGCGCCGCGGCGAACTGCGCCCGGTCCACGCCCAGCAGCACGGCCCCCGCCAGCCGGTCCGCCACGGCGGCGACCAGCGGCGCCACGTCCACGCCCTTGAGCTGGCCGCCGGCCACCCACACCACCCTCGGGTACGCGGTCAGCGAGGCGTGGGCGGCGTGCGGGTTGGTGGCCTTGCTGTCGTCCACGTACGCCACCCCGGCCACCCGGTCCACCAGCGCGTTGCGGTGCGGCTCCTGCCGGTAGCCGGCCAGCCCGCCGGCCACGGCGGCCGGCGCCACCCCGTAGGCCCGGGCCAGGGCCGCGGCGGCCAGCGCGTTGGCCACGTTGTGCGCGCCGGCCGGGCGTACGTCCGCGACCTCGGCCAGCGGCACCCGGTCGGGTCCCGCGTGGTCGACCAGCACGCCGTCGGCCACCCCCACCTCGCCGGGCCCCGGCGCCGCGAGGCTGAACCCGATCGTCCGGCCCCCGACCGCCCGCAGCAGCGTGGCCACCCGCGGGTCGTCCAGGTTGCCCACCGCCCAGCCGGCCGCCGCCCCGCGCCAGACCGCGGCCTTGGCCCGCGCGTAGGCGGTGAAGTCGCCGTGCCACTCCAGGTGGTCCTCGGCCAGGTTGAGCAGGGCGCCGGCGGCCGGGGCCAGCGACGTCGACCAGTGCAGCTGGAAGCTGGACAGCTCCACCGCCAGCACGTCGTAGGTGGAGCGGTCGGCGGCCACGTCGACCAGTGGCACGCCGATGTTGCCCAGGGCGGCGGCGCGCAGCCCGGCGGCGCGCAGCATCGCGGCCAGCATGGTCACGGTCGTGGTCTTGCCGTTGGTGCCGGTCACCGCCAGCCACGGCGGGGCGTCGGGGCCGCGCAGCCGCCACGCCAGCTCGGGCTCGCTGTAGACGTCCAGCCCGGCCGCGACGGCGGCGGCCGCCACCGGGTGGTGCGGCGCGATGCCCGGCGAGACGACCACGTCGGTCACCCCGTCGAACAGCCCGGCGGGCGGGTGGAACCGGTCGCCCGAGCCCGCGGCGGCGAGCACCACCCGGGCGCCGGCCGCCGCCAGTCGCGCCGTCTCCGCCGACTCGGCCCGGTCCAGCACGCTCACCCGGGCCCCCCGGGCCAGCAGCGCGCGGGCGCTGGCCGCCCCGGCCACCCCGGCACCGACCACGACCACCCGCCGGCCGGCGTAGTCGCCCCCGGCGGCGCCGCGCCCGGCCGCGGGCCCGTCCGCCGCGGGCCCGTCCGCCGCCGGAGTGGCTGGGCCCGCCATCAGCCCACCGCGGCCAGGAAGTCGCTGTAGAACAGGCCGAGGCCGATCGCCACGCCGATACCCGCGATGATCCAGAAGCGGACCACGATGTTGACCTCGCTCCACCCGGCGAGCTCGAAGTGGTGCTGCAGCGGAGACATCCGGAACACCCGCTTGCCGGTGGTGCGGAAGGAGATCACCTGGATGACCACGGACATGGTGATGATGACGAACAGCCCGCCAATGATCGCCAACAGCAGGACGGTGCGGGTGCTCATCGCCATTCCGGCGATCAGCCCGCCCAGGCCCAGCGCTCCGGTGTCGCCCATGAAGATCCGCGCCGGCGAGGTGTTCCACCACAGGAAGCCGACGCAGGCCCCGGCCGCCGCCCCGGCGATGAGAGCGATCTCCAGCGGGTCGCGCACCGCGTAGCAGTAGGTGTTGTTCTTCGCGTAGTCGAAGTCGGCGCACCAGTGCCGGTACTGCCAGAAGGCGATCAGCCCGTACGCGGTGAGCACCATCACCGAGGCGCCGGTGGCCAGGCCGTCCAGCCCGTCGGTCAGGTTGACCCCGTTGGTCGCGGCCAGCACCACCAGGATGAAGATGACCACCGCGCCGACCTTGCCGACGTTGAGCCAGTCGATGTCCTTGACGAACGACAGGTGGGTGCTGCCCACGGTCTCCCCGTTGGTGCTGGGGAAGAACAGCGCCACCACGCCGAAGACCGCGCCGACCAGCAGCTGCCCGAGCAGCTTGCCGCGCTTGTTGAGCCCGGCGCTGTTGCGCTTGCGGACCTTGAGGAAGTCGTCCAGGAAGCCCACGGCGCCGCAGAAGACGAACAGCCCCAGCAGCACCAGCCCGGTGATCGTCGGCCGGGCCTGGGCGATCTGCCGCTCGGGCAGGGTGGTCAGGGCCAGGTGCCCGGCCACGTACGCGATCACCGTGGCCACGATGAACACCACGCCGCCCATGGTCGGGGTGCCGCGCTTGCCCTGGTGCATCTGCGGGCCGTCCGAGCGGATCGGCTGCCCGGCCTTCAGCGCCGTGAACACCTTGATCGCGAACGGCGTGCCGAACAGCGACACCAGGAACGCCACGGCCGCGGCGACGATGACCGCCCTCACCGGGCACCTCCGGTGTCCGCCCCGGGGGCGGCGCCCTCCGGCCCGCCGGTCCCCTCCGGCCCGCCGGCGGCCGGGCCCGGCCCGGCCCGCAGGTAGTCGGCCACGTCCCAGGTGCGGTACCGCGACCCCTTCACCAGCACCACGTCCCCGGCGCGCAACTCGTCCGCCAGCCACGCGATCGCCGCCGCCTGGTCGGTCACCGGCACGGACTCCCCTTCCCACGCTCCCACGCCCACCGCGCCGTCGTGGATCGGCGCGGCCGCGGCGCCCACCACGACGAGCCGGTCCACGCCCAGCTCGGCCGCCAGCCGGCCCACCTGCTCGTGGCCGCTCCGCTCGTAGTCGCCCAGCTCGGCAAGGTAGCCGAGCACCGCCACGGTGCGCCGGCCGGCGCCCAGCGCGGCCAGCGCGCGCAGCGCCGCCGCCACCGAGGCCGGGTTGGCGTTGTACGAGTCGTCGATCACGGTGACGCCGTCGGCCCGGTCGTACACGTCCATCCGCCGCTGCGAGACCAGCCGGGCCCGGCCCAGCCCGGCGGCCACCGCCTCCGGCGTCGCGCCCAGCTCCAGCGCCACCGCCGCGGCGGCCAGGCTGTTGCCCACCTGGTGGGCACCCGGCACGGCGAGCCGCACCGGGGCCCGGCCCGCGCCCGAGACCAGGGTGTACGCGGCCCGGCCGCGCGCGTCCAGGGACACGTCCACCGCCCGCACGGCCGCGTCGGGCGCCTCGCCGACGAGCACCACCCGGGCCCGGGTGCGCGCCGCCATCGCGCGTACCGCCGGGTCGTCGGCGTTGAGCACCGCCACCCCGTCGGGCGGCAGGGCCTCGACCAGCTCGCCCTTGGCGGCGGCGATGTTGGCCACGGAGCCGAACTCCCCGATGTGCGAGACCCCCACGTTGAGCACCACGCCCAGGTGCGGCGGGGCCACCTCGCACAGGTAGCGCAGGTGACCCAGGCCCCGGGCGCCCAGCTCCAGCACCAGGAAGCGGGTCTGCGGGTCGGCCCGCAGCGCGGTGTACGGCAGCCCCAGCTCGTTGTTGAAGGAGCCGGCCGGCGCCACCGTGGGCCCCAGCTCGCCGAGCAGCTGGGCCAGCAGGTCCTTGGTGGTGGTCTTGCCCGACGAGCCGGTCAGCCCGACCACCGTGAGCTGCGGCAGCCGGGCCAGCACGGCGCGGGCCAGCCGGCCCAGGGCGCGCAGCGGGTCGGCGACCAGCACGGTCGGCGCCCCGGTCGCCCGGGAGCCGAGCACCGCCGCGGCGCCGGCGGCCACCGCCGCGGCGGCGAAGTCGTGGCCGTCGACCTTCTCGCCCGGGAGGGCGACGAACAGCCCGCCGGGGGTGACCTGGCGGGAGTCGAACTCCACGCTGCCGGTCACGGCCGCGCCCGGGTCGGCGTCGACCAGCCGGCCGTCGACCGCCGAGGCCACGTCGGCCAGGCTCAGCGGGATCACCGGGCGCTCCCGGCGTCGGCGAACCGGGCGGCCAACGCGGCGGCCAGCTCGTCGCGGTCGTCGAACGGCAACACCTCGCCGGCGACCTCCTGGCCGCGCTCGTGGCCCTTGCCGAGCACCGCCACCACGTCGCCGGGCCGGGCCCCGGCCACCGCCTCGGCGATCGCCGCCCGCCGCCCCGGCACGTCGCGGATCTCCGCACCCGACGCGGCGGACCGGGCCCCGGCCAGCAGCTCGGCGCGGATCGCCGCCGGCTCCTCGGTACGCGGGTTGTCGTCCGTGATCACCACTTGGTCCGCGCCCTGCGCGGCGGCGTGCCCCATCAGCGGGCGCTTGGCCCGGTCCCGGTCGCCGCCCGCGCCCAGCACGCAGATCAGCCGGCCGCCCCGCTCGACGGCCACCGCCCGCAGCGCGGTCAGCACGGCCACCACGGCATCGGGCTTGTGGGCGTAGTCGACGACCCCGAGCACCGGGCCGGGCGCGGCCACCCGCTCCAGCCGGCCGGGGATCACCCGCAGCGCGGCCACGCCGTCGGCGGCCACCCGCGGGTCGACCCCGACCGCGGCCAGCGCGGCGATGGCCAGCAGCGCGTTGGCCACGTTGTGCCGGCCGGGCAGCGCCACCCCCGCCGGCACGGCGGCCCCGCCCGGGCCCACGGCCGTGAACCGGTGGGCCTGCGCGCCGGTGACCTCCACCGCCCGCCAGGTGGCGGCCGGATCCCCGGCCGCCGAGTACGTGACGGTGGCGGGCCGGCGCAGCGGCGCCAGCGCCGGGTCGTCGTGGTTGAGCACCTCGACCGCGCACCGGCCGTCGAACAGCCTCGCCTTGGCCGCGAAGTAGTCCGCCGCGTCGGCGTGGAAGTCCAGGTGGTCCGAGCCGAAGTTGGTCCACCCGCCGACGGCGAAGCGCACCCCGCCGACCCGGCCCAGCGCCAGCGCGTGGCTGGACACCTCCATCACCACCGCGTCGACCCCCGATTCGACGGCCACGGCGAGCAGGGCGTGCAGGTCGGGGGCCTCGGGCGTGGTCCGCACGCTGTCCAGCCGCAGGTCGGCGATCCGGGTCTCCACCGTGCCGATCAGGCCGGTCCGCCGCCCGGCCGCCCGCAGCCCCGACTCGACCAGGTAGGCGGTGGAGGTCTTGCCGGCCGTGCCGGTGAGCCCGATCACGGTCAGCGCGGCCGACGGCTCCCCGTACACCCGGGAGGCCAGCTCCCCCAGCACCGCCCGCGGATCGGGCACCACCAGCGCGGGCAGCCCGGCCGCCGCGGCGGCCGGCGCCCCCGCCGGGTCGGTCAGCACCGCGCGGGCCCCGGCCGCCGCGGCCTGCGCGACGAACTCCGCGCCGTGCCGCCGGGCGCCGGGCAGCGCCGCGTACAGGTCGCCGGGGCGCACGTCGCCGCTGGCCGCGCTGACGCCGGTGACGGCCGCCGCATCGGCGCCGGCCGGCGGCTCCAGGCGCAGCCGGGCGGCCAGCTCGGCCAGCTGGCGAGGGGTAACGCCCCGGGGGCGGGGAATGCCGGGCACGGCGTCAGACCCTACCCGGTCCGCCCGGGGGCGCCGCACACCACCGCGGCCGGCGGCGGCCGCGTCCCCGGCCGTCGGCGGCGGCGTCACGGGTGGATGGCGAAGTCCGGAGCCCTGGTCCCGGTGGGCGGGATCTTGAAGTGACGCAGCGTGTACGCCATCATCTCCCGGAACGCCGGTCCGGCGATCCGGCCGCCCCCGCCGCCGGGGGTGTGGGCGAACACCGCCACCACGTACCGGGGCTGGTCGGCCGGCGCCATTCCGATGAACGAGGCCACCTCGCCGCGGATGTAGCGGCCGCCGACCACCTGGGCGCCGGTGCCGGTCTTGCCGGCCACCCGGTAGCCCGGGATCGCGGCGGTGGTGCCGGTGGCGCCGTCCACCGCCACCACCGCCTCCATGATCCGTCGCAGCGCGGCCGCGTTCTGCGGGCTGAGCACCTGGCGGGTCTGCGGGTCCGGCGGCCGCCGCACGGCCCCGTCCGGCCCGATCACGGCCTGTACCAGGTGCGGCTGCACCCAGGTGCCGTCGTTGGCGATCGCCGCGTAGGCGGCGGCCATCTGCAGCGGCGTCACGGCCACGCCGTGGCCGATCGGGATCGACCCGTACGAGGAGCCGCTCCAGTTCTTCGGCGGCTGCACCAGCCCCGCCGCCTCGCCCGGCACGCCGACGCCGGTCGCCTTGCCCAGCCCGAAGCGCAGCTGGTAGTCGTACACCTTCTGCGGGCCCAGCTGGTCGGCCATCCTGATGATCCCGACGTTGGACGAGTACGCCATGACGCCCGGCAGCGTCAGCCGGGTGCCGGCCGGGAACGGGCGGGTGTCGCGGAACACCTCGTCGCCCTTGCGCAGCGTCGGCGACACCGCCACCGCCGAGTCCGGCCGAATCACGCCCTCCTCCAGGGCGGCGCCCACCACCAGGGCCTTGTGCACGGAGCCGGGGTCGAACACCGCGCTGCTGGCCACGTCCTCGCGGTCCGTGGGCTTGGCCTTCAGCGGGTCGGCCGCGCTGTACGCGGGGTAGCTGGCCTGGGCGACCACCTCCCCGGTGCGCACGTCGAGCACCACCGCGGCACCGACCGTGGCCCGCACCTCCCGCATCCGGGTGGACAGGATCCGCTGCACCTCGAACTGCACGTCCCGGTCGATGGTCAGCCGCAGCGAGCTGCCCGGCTGGGGCGCGGTCTCCCGGCGGTAGCCGCCGGGGATGGGGGCGGCCAGGTTCTTCCCGCGACCCTGCTCGTAGACCACCTTGCCGGCCCGGCCGCGCAGCAGGTCGTCGTAGCGGGCCTCCATGCCCTCCAGGCCGGTGAGGTCCTGCCCGGTGAAGCCGATCAGGTTGGCCGCCAGGTCGTTGCCCGGCACCTCGCGCCGCTCGTCGCGCGCCACGTTGATGCCGGCCAGGTCCAGCGCCATGATCCGCTCGGCGGTCTCCAGGCTCACGCCCCGCTGGAGGTACTCGAACTGCGACTCCCCGCCGAGCGGCCGCTTCTTGCGCTGCAACAGCGGGAGCAGCTCCGACCTGGACATGCCCAGCAGCGGGGACAGTTTCTCGGCGGTGCGGGCCGGGTTCTCCACCCGGGTGGGATCGGCGTAGACGTACTTGGCCTCCACGCTGTGCGCGAGCACCGCGCCGCTGCGGTCGTAGATCGCGCCGCGCGGCGCCGGCAGCTCCCGCACGGCCAGCCGGGACTGCAGCCCCTCGGCCGCGTAGGCGGGCGCGTCGGTGGCCTGCACGGCGACCAGCCGCACCCCGATCACTCCGAACAGCGTCACGGCCAGCAGGGTCGCCACGCGCAGCCGCCGGCGGGGGTCGGCCAGCGGCGGCGGCTGCGGCGGCGGCCCCGGCGGGCGGCGGCCGGTGCCGGAGCGGCTCGCGGCCCGGCTGCGCTGGGGGGGCACGCCCCGGCGCCCGGCGGCGCGCCCGCCCGTGGCCGGCCGGTCGCGGGCGTCGGCCCCCGACCGGCCGGCGGCGGACGCCCGCCGAACACCGGAGGACTCGCCCCCGACCCCCGCACCGCGCCGCCCGACGCCCGCGCTGCGCTGTCCACTCTGTCCGCCGCCACCCGCGCCGCGCCCGGCGGCGCCCGCGCCGCGCTGCCCGGTGGCGGGGCTGCGCCGTCCACTCTGCTCGCCGGCACCAGCGCCGCGCTGCCCGGTGCCGGCGCTCCGCCGTCCACTCTGCTCGCCGGCACCCGCGCCGCGCTGCCCGGCGGCGGCGGAGCCCCGCGGACTCGCCCCACCGCGGTCGGCCCTGCCGCGGTCGGCCTCCGCGGCGGCGCCGCCCGCCGGGACACCGCCGCGGCGCGCGGTGCCGCCCCGGGCGGTCCGGTCGCCGGCCCCGCCGTCCAGTACGCGCAGCGCGGGCCGGAACGGGTCACCGGTGCGTCCGCGCGGGGACTCGGCGCGCTCCTCCTCGGCGCGCTCCTCCTCGGTGCGGTCGCGGACGGTACGGCCGCGCGGCGTGTAGCTGCGGGCCGCCCCGATGCCGCCCCGGCCGCGCGCCGCTCGGCCGGCTTCCCCTTCCGGGGGGCCAGCCGCGGCGCCCCGCCGCGGCTGGCCCGGCGGGGGCTCGGACGACCGCGGCACGGCTACCGACC
>DATMJT010000148.1:0-5963 GCA_035553735.1 Pilimelia sp. | reverse complement strand
CTGCTCTACGGCGTCCAGCCCCGCAACGCCCACGGCAAGCTGCGCCCCGGCCGCTGCAAGGGCAAGGTCCACCAGCGCAACACCCTCGGGATCGGCGGCCGGCGGGTGCTGATCTCCCGGCAGTGGTCCGGCAAGACACTGGCCGACCACAAGGCCGACCGCCGCGAATGGGTCCGCGCGCTGCTCGGCGTCACCGTCGACACCGACCACGCCGACCAGGAACCGGCCCGGCACGCATGGGAACTGGCCCGCCCCGACGACGCAGACGTCCCCGAACTCGGCCACCGCCTCCTACGGATGATCTCCGAACGCATCCAATGGCGCACCCAACTGGCACAAGCCAGAGCGGGCCAGCCACCGCCCGATGTTTCGGCAACCGACCCGCCAGCCCCGACCGGAGAGGAGCCCCGTCCGTGACCGACGACCTGTTGACCGCCGATGAGGTGGCCGCCCGTCTGCGCGCTACGCCCCGGTTCGTGCGTCGGCTGGTCGCTGAGCGACGCATCGAGTACGTGAAGGTTGGCCGGTTGGTGCGGTTCGAGCCGGCCGCCGTGGCGGCGTTCATCGAGGCCAACCGGGTGGTGCCGCTGAGCCGTGCCCAGCTCCGCCAGCAGCTCGGGCGGGTGGCGTGATGCCGGCGCAGAAGGGCCGCCGACGTTTCGGCAACGTACGGCAGCGCGCTTCGGGCCGGTGGCAGGCCCGGTACGTCGGCCCGGACGGGCTTACCCGGACCGCGCCCCACACCTTCGCCACCGAGCGGCAGGCCGACAAGTGGCTGACCCTGGTGGAGTCCGACATCCTGAAGGGCGAGTGGGTAGCGCCCGAGGCCGGTGAAGTGGAGCTGTCCGCGTATGGCCAGCGGTGGATCGCGGAACGCCGGCTCGCGCCGCGCACGCGCCAGGGCTACGAGTACCTGTTCGCGCTACACATCCGGCCGCACCTGGGCCACCTGAACCTGGGAGCGATCAAACCGGCGACCATCCGGGCCTGGCGGCGCAAGCTCCTCGACGGTGGCACGCCGGAGCCGCAGGCGGTGAAGGCATACGCGCTGCTGCGGGCGATCCTGAACACCGCCGTCAAGGAGGACGAGATCGTGCGGCAGAACCCGTGCCGGATCAAGGGCTTCGACCAGTACCACACGCCGGAGCGGCCGACCGCGACCATCGCACAGGTGTACGCCCTGGCCGAGGCGCTGCCGGCCCGCTTCTCGGCGCTGGTGATCGTCGCCGCGTTGTCCGGGCTGCGCTGGGGCGAGCTGGTGGCGCTGCGCCGCCGGGATCTGGACCTGGACGCCGGCACCGTGCGGGTGACCCGCAAGCTCGCCGCGCTGAAGGACCGGATGGAGTTCGGCCCGCCCAAGTCCGCCGCCGGGGTTCGGGTGGTGACCCTGCCCACCGCTGCCGTGCGGTCGCTGCGGGCGCACTTACGGGCGTACACGGCCGACGACCCGGACGCGCTGGTCTTCACCGGGGAGAAGGGCGCGCTGTTGCAGTCCGGCAACTTCGGCCGGGCCGTGAAGTGGCCCAAGACGGTCGCTGCGGTCGGGCTGCCGGGCTTCCACTTCCACGATCTGCGGCACACCGGGAACACCCTCGCCGCCGCCGCTGGGGCCAGCACCCGGGAGCTGATGCAGCGGATGGGCCACGCCAGCATGCGGGCGGCGCTGATCTACCAGCACGCCACCAGTGAGCGGGACCGGGAGATCGCCGCCGCGATGGACCGGCGCATTGCCCAGCAGACCGGCCGCAAGCGGCCCCGGCGCCGGTAATGGCCCATGGATGGCCCGCAAGATCCATCCGGCCCGCCGGGCGGCCTAGTGAAGATCGGGGAATGTGGCCGCTGAGCTGCGGGGGTGGGGTGTGGAGCGGGCGACGGGAATCGAACCCGCACCGTCAGTTTGGAAGACTGAAGCTCTGCCATTGAGCTACGCCCGCGTGCGCCGGCGGCCGGCGCGGCTCCCAGCCTAACGGGCCCGGCCCGGCCGGCGCCCGTGGGTATCCACCGACGGGCGAGCGTTTCGGTCCCGGCGGCCGGTGGTGTCCCGGCGCCCGGGGCGGCGGGACACCGGCGCAGGGCGGCCGCGGCGCGCGCCACCGGGCGCAACGCATACACTTCTGGTCGCCACGGGGTGTGGCGCAGCTTGGTAGCGCACTCGCTTTGGGAGCGAGGGGCCGTGGGTTCAAATCCCGCCACCCCGACTGTCGGCCGCCGACCGCGGTGCGGCCTGCGGCGCCGCTCGCCTAGACTCGACCGGTCCCGCGCCGCGTCGCGACGAAGACCAGACCCATCGAGGAGTACGCCTGTGAAGAGCACCGTCGAGACGCTGAGCGCGACCCGCGTCCGCCTCGCCATCGAGGTGCCGTTCGCCGAGTTGGAGCCGAGCCTGCGGAAGGCGTACCGGGCGATCGGCCAGCAGGTCACCATCCCGGGATTCCGCAAGGGCAAGGTGCCGGCCGCGGTGATCGACCAGCGGGTCGGCCGCGGGGCCGTGCTCAACGAGGCGGTCCAGGAGGCCATCCCGGAGCAGTTCGTGGCCGCGGTGCGGGCCCATGAGGTCAAGGCCCTCGGTCGGCCCGAGGTCGAGATCACCGAGTTCTCCGACGGCGAGGCGCTGAAGTTCACCGCCGAGGTGGACGTCCGGCCCGAGATCACCCTGCCCGACCTGTCCGCACTGGCCGTGACCGTCGACGAAATCGTCCTGGACGAGGAGGAGATCGACGGGCAGGTGAACAGCCTGCGCGAGCGGTTCGCCACCCTGAAGACCGTGGAGCGGGCGGCGCTGCTGGGCGACTACGTGCAGATCGACCTGGCCGCCACCGTCGACGGGCAGGAGGTGCCCGGCGGCAGCGCGACCAACGTCTCGCACGAGGTCGGCAGCAAGCAGCTGCTGCCGGGGCTGGACGACGCCCTGGTCGGCATGTCGGCGGGGGAGTCGACGACCTTCGTGACCCAGCTGGTGGGGGGCGACTTCGCCGGTCGGGACGCCACGGTGGCGGTGACGGTGCGCACGGTCAAGGAGAAGCAGCTTCCGGAGCTGGACGACGCCTTCGCCCAGATGGCCAGCGAGTTCGACACGCTGGAGGAGCTGCGCGCCGACGTGCGGGAGCGGGTGAGCCGGGTCAAGCGGGTGGAGCAGCTGTACGCGGCGCGGGACAAGGCGCTGGCCGAGCTGGTCCGGGTCGCCGACGTCCCCGCTCCGGAGGGCATCGTCCGCGAGGAGGTCGAGCACCGCAAGCAGGCGATGGCCGACCAGCTGGAGCGCATCGGCGCCTCCATGGAGGAGTACCTGGCGGCCGAGGAGCGCACGGAGGAGCAGGTCGACGCCGAGCTCACCGAGGCGGCGACCGAGGGCGTCAAGATCCAGTTGCTGCTGGACGCGCTGGCGGACGCCGAGGACGTCCAGGTCTCCGACGACGAGTTCGGTCACGAGGTGGTGCACCGCGCCCAGCGGGCCGGGGTGGCGCCGCAGCAGTACTACGACCAGTTGGTGCGCTCGGGCACCGCGGGCGCGCTGTTCGGCGACGTGCGGCGCGGCAAGGCGCTGTCCCTGGTCATGGAGCGCATCACGATCACGGACACGGCGGGCAACCCGGTCGACCTCAGCGCGCTGCGCGGCGCCGAGCCCCCGGAGGTTCACGAGCACTGACGCGGGCAACCGCCGGGAGCCGGGCGCCACCGTCCGCCTCCGGTCGTCGCGCCGGCCCGGCGCGCCGGCGGCCCCGACGCGCCGGCGCACCGGCGGGCGCACGGCGCTGCGCCGGCCGGCGTACCGCGGCCGGCGGTCCGGGGCCCGGCCGGGTGGGGGCCCGCCCGGCGTCGCGTCGCGGCCCGGTGCGCTGTCAGCGAACAGTGGTGCGGGCGGGCCGTTCGGGCCTGGGACAGCGACTAGGGTCGGTCCTACGACCGCAATCCCGGCCGTGGGGCAACCGGCCAGACACTTCTGCGAAGGGCTGCCATGAGCGATCTCCACATCCCGACGTCGCCGGTGCTCCGCGCCGGCGACCAACTCGGCAACCTCGACGACACGGTGTACAACCGGCTGCTCAAGGAGCGCATCATCTTCCTCGGCAGCGAGGTCACCGACGCCGTGGCGAACCGCATCTGCGCGCAGCTGCTGCTGCTCGCCGCGGAGGACCCGGAGCGGGACATCAACCTCTACATCAACTCGCCCGGCGGCTCGGTCTACTCCGGCATGGCGATCTACGACACGATGCAGTTCATCGACAACGACGTCGCCACGATCGCGATGGGCATGGCGGCGTCCATGGGCCAGCTGCTGCTGTGCGCGGGGGCCCCGGGCAAGCGGTACGCGCTGCCGCACGCGCGGATCATGATGCACCAGCCGTCCGGTGGCATGGGGGGCACCGCGGCCGACATCGCCATCCAGGCCGAGCAGATGCTCTACACGAAGCGGATGTTCCAGGAGCGGGTGGCCTTCCACACCGGGCAGAGCCCCCAGCAGATCGAGGCGGATTCGGACCGGGACCGCTGGTTCACCGCCGCCGAGGCCAAGGACTACGGCTTCATCGACCACGTGATCAGCGGAGCCAAGCAGGTCCCGGCCGGCGCCGGCACCCGTAACTGAGGAGGGCCAGGATGACTGATCTGACGCTGCCGCCGCAGTTCGCGCCGGTGCACAACCGGTACATCATCCCGTCGTTCATCGAGCGCACGTCGTACGGGGTGAAGGAGTCGAACCCGTACAACAAGATGTTCGAGGACCGGATCATCTTCCTCGGCGTCCAGGTCGACGACGCCTCGGCCAACGACGTGATGGCCCAGCTGCTCACGCTGGAGGGCACCGACCCGGACCGGGACATCATCATGTACATCAACTCGCCGGGCGGCTCCTTCACCGCGATGACGGCGATCTACGACACGATGCAGTACGTGCGGCCGGACATCTCGACGGTCTGCCTCGGCCAGGCCGCCTCGGCCGCGGCCGTGCTGCTCGCCGCCGGCACGCCCGGCAAGCGGATGGCCCTGCCCAACAGCCGGATCATCATCCACCAGCCGGCCACCGAGGGCGGGTACGGCCAGGGTTCGGACATCGAGATCCAGGCGCGCGAGATCCTGCGGATGCGTACGCTCCTGGAGACGCTGCTGTCCCGGCACTCGGGGCAGACGGTGGAGAAGGTGCGCAAGGACATCGACCGAGACAAGATCATGACGGCCGAGGAGGCCAAGGAGTACGGGCTGGTCGACACCGTGCTGACGAGCCGCAAGAAGGGCGCGCTGGCCGGCGCGAGCTCCGGCTGAGCGCCGGCCCCGCGGGGCCGTTGGGTCCGGTCGGAGGCGGCCGCCGTCCTGACACACCCGTTTTGGGGGTCGGAGATTTCCCCCGCAGCGGGTAACGTCGAGGCGGCATCGTCCTCCGATCGGGCAGTCCGGCTGACGATAGGCACCGTGAAGGGTCCGGTTCGGTCCCGGCCGGGTCAGTATCCGACCGATGAGCGCAGGGAGAACGTAGGTGGCACGGATCGGCGACGGCGGCGACCTACTCAAGTGTTCCTTCTGCGGCAAGTCGCAGAAGCAGGTCAAGAAGCTGATTGCAGGCCCCGGGGTCTACATCTGTGACGAGTGCATCGACCTGTGCAACGAGATCATCGAGGAGGAGCTCGCCGAGTCCGGCGAGGTGAAGTGGGAGGAACTGCCCAAACCGCGGGAGATCTGTCAGTTCCTCGACTCCTACGTGGTGGGCCAGGACCAGGCCAAGAAGGCGCTCGCCGTGGCGGTCTACAACCACTACAAGCGCATCCAGGCCGAGGCGGCCGGCGCGCCGGGCTCCGGTGGTGACACCGTCGAGCTGGCGAAGTCCAACATCCTGCTGATCGGCCCCACCGGCTGCGGCAAGACCCACCTGGCGCAGACCCTCGCCCGGATGCTCAACGTGCCGTTCGCCATCGCCGACGCCACCGCGCTGACCGAGGCGGGCTACGTCGGTGAGGACGTCGAGAACATCC
>DATMJT010000147.1:0-8961 GCA_035553735.1 Pilimelia sp. | reverse complement strand
ATCATCAGCTGGCCCATCTGGTCGCCCAGGTCGATGTCCGGCAGCCGCACGTTGCCGTCGGCGTCGGCCAGGGGGTGGTCCGGCTGGTGCACCACGCGGCCCTGCGCGTTGCCGAACAGCACGCCGCCGACCTGGGCACCGTTGCCGTCCGCGGCCGGCTGGGCGACCACGAAGCGCTCGCGGTACGCCTCGTCCGCCATGGCCGAGACGTTGTTCATGTTGGCGATGTTGTCCGACACGGCGTCGAGCCACTTGCGGTACACGGTGGTGCCGGTGCCGGCGATGCCGATGGCGCTGAAGAGGGTCATGCGATCGCTCCGATGAGCTGCGCGCGGCGGGCGCGGTGGGCGGGCTGGCGGGTGCGGTCACCGGGCGCGGGAGCGACTCCGGTGGCCGGCGCTCACTGTCCGGAGATCACGTGCCGTAGTCCGCCGTACCGGCCGTCGAGGGCCCGCAGGCTGAGCTGGTAGCGGAGATTGGTGTCCAGGTGTGCCAGCGTCTCGGTGTCGAGGTTGACGTTGTTGCCGTTGAGGCGGGTGGGCTCCAGCGAGCGGCCCACCGTGGGCTCGACGGACAGCGGTGGGCGGCCCTCGGCGATGGCCGACTGCAGCGCCGCCTCGAACTGGACCTTCCCGGCGCGGAAGCCCGGGGTCTCGACGTTGGCGATGTTGTTGGAGATCACCCGCTGGCGCTCGGCCAGCCCGGTCAGCGATGCGCGCAGCGCCTGGTACGTGACGTCATCGAACACGGACGGCAGTCCTTCCCAGCTGAACTAGGGGTCGCCGGTCCGTGGCGAGTAGGCGGTGAGCGTTCCGTGCTCGTACTCCATCATCGGGCGCCGTCGCGGGTATCGGAGTGCGCCGCAGGTGCCGTTGGGTTGCCGGCGGCCCGCCCGCGCGCCCCTGGTCGGGCGTCCACCGGCGCCCGACCGGGCGTGCTCACATGGCGCAGTCGACGTAGCTGGGCGGCGTCTTGCCGCCGCCGCCGTGCTCGACCTTGGCGGCGAACGCCACCTGGCGCCGGTTGGAGGTCATCGCCGCGGCCAGCGCGGCCGCGGCGGTGAGCTGCCGGCTGAGGATGCCGTCGGCGCGGGGACGCAGGTCCAGCGGCAACGGGCCCAGGCCGGTCGGCGGGTTCCACGGGGTGGCCGGCGGGGCCTCACGCTGGCGGTGGTCGTCGGCGAGCAGCGCCTCGACCGCCTCGACGTCGGCCTCCAGCTCGTCCAGCGCCTCGGTCCAGGCGGCCCGCCACTGGTCGCGGGTCATCGGCGGCTCAGCCCGTGGCGACCGGTACGGCCAGCGAGGCGGCGGCCTCCCGCCAGGCGTCGCGCAGCGGCTCCACCAGTGCCCTGGCCGCGGCCACCCGGGCCGCGTCGCGCCGCACGTTGGCGTTGACCAGCTCGGTGAGCAGGAAGCCGTAGAGCTGGGCCAGGCCCGGGGCGCCCTCCCACGCGTCCAGGTTCAGCGAGGCGCGCAGCTCGATGACGATCTCCTGGGCGTGCAGGAGCTGGGTGGAGCCCTCGGCGGTGTCCCCCGCCGCGAGCGCCGCCTCGGCCCGGGACAGGTCCAGGACCAGCCGGTCGTAGAGCATGACGAGCAGCCGGGCCGGCGAGGCCGTGGCGATCGAGTCGGCCAGGTACCGCTCGCGGTGCGGAGCTGCGGGGATCAGGGTCATGGGTCTGCTCTCTCACCGGTTCGCGGGCAGGCCGGCGATCTGTCCGGCGAGCCAGTTGGACTGGGACTGCAACTTGCCGAGGGCCACTTCCAGGCCGGAGTACTGCTTCTCCAGTGCGGTCTTGCGTTTGGCCAGCCGGACGTCCCAGGCGGCCACCTGGTCGTTGAGGGTGCCGATGAAGTCGTTCTTGCGCTGGATCAGCTCCGGCAGCAGGCCCCGCCGGGGCGTGTCACCGGGCTGGTTGGGCAGGATGACGCCCTCGGTCGCGATCAGGCCGATGGCCTCCAGCCGGCGGGCCAGCCCGGTGGGCGCGTCCCAGCCCGGGTTGAACTTGCCGGCGGTGCCGCCGGCGACGTCGGTGTAGGCGTCGAAGAAGGCCCGGGTGGTGTGCGGGTCGGCCTCGTGCCTGGCCAGGAACTTCTGCCGGTCGAAGGTCAGCGTGCCGTCGCGTTCCAGCTTGACCCCGACCGCGCTGAGGCTGCCCAGGGCGTCGCCGGCGCCCGCGGCGACCGCGCTGAGGATGTCCTGGCTGAGCTTGCGCAGCGCGGCGTCGCCGGCCAGCGGGCCGGCGGCCAGCGCATTGGTCTTCACCCGGGTCTGCGAGCCGATGTCGGCCAGTGCGCCGTTGACGGCGTCGACCAGCGACTGCACCCGGTCGGCCAGGCCCTGCCGGTCCTCGGCGAGGGTGACCGTGACGCGGGCGTCCCCGACGGCCTGCTCCCGGTTGGCGGTGACGGTCACCCCGGGCAGCAGGTCGGCGAAGGTGTTGGTGGCCGAGGTGACCTGGTAGGCGTCGGCCGTCGTGCCCACGGTGAGCTGGGCGTTCTGCCCCTGCGTGGTGGTCTTGTGGGCGCCCAGCTGGTCGATGCCGCCGGGCGGGCCGGCGAAGACGCCGTCGTCTCCGGTCGCCGTGGCGGTCAGCTGCAGGGTGAACTGCCCGGGGCTGACCTGGACCGCGGCCGCCCGGTAGACGGCGTCCGGGGTCCCGTTGATCGCCCTGACGACCGACTGCAGGGAGGCGTCGTCGGGCTTCACCGAGACGGTGCCGTTCTTGGTCTGCACCGTGAGGGAGTCGCCGGACATGACGGGCGACGTGGTGGCGTCCGTGGTCGACCCCACGGTGCCGGCGAAGGTGACCGTGTGCGCGGCGGCGAGCCGGTCCACCCGGAAGGTGAGCGAGCCGCTGGCCGCACCCGGCCCGGCCGTGACCGTGGCGACGTTGGGCGTGGAGGAGGTGGCCCGCATCAGCCCCCAGGTGTCGGCGCCGGTGAGCGCCGTGGCCGCCTTGGTCAGGGCGGCCATCTTGCCGTTGACCGCCTGGTACGCCGAGATGGCCTTCTGCTGCGTGCCGACCCGGTTCTTCAGGGCCGTCTGCGGGGCCGCCTCCAGCTTCATGAGCTGGGAGACGATCTCGCTGGTGTTCATCCCGCTGATGAGGCCGTCAATAGTCGATGCCATGGCGACCTCCTTCGCGTGGTCGACGGCCCCGGCTTCGGTACGGCCGCGGCGGCGGGCGGGTCACAAGCCTGGCCGGGGCGGCCGGCGACCTCGCCGACCGCCCCGGGCTGTTCGGTGCTGCGCGCGGAGGCATGCGGTGCCCGCGCTGCGCTGTTGCTGTTCAGTTGTGCCGTTCAGAGCGGCTCTTCAGTTGTTACCGCAGGAGCTGCAGCACGCCCTGCGGCGCCTGGTTGGCCTGCGACAGCATGGCCGTACCGGCCTGCGAGAGGATCTGCGCCCGGGTGAACTGCATCATTTCCTGGGCCATGTCCGTGTCGCGGATCCGGCTCTCCGACGCCGAGAGGTTCTCCACGGCGACGTTGAGGTTGTTGATGGTGTGCTCGATGCGGTTCTGGATGGCACCCAGGCCGGCCCGGGCGGTCGAGACGTCCTCGATCGCGCCGTCGATGGCCAGGATGGCGTCGCGCGCCCCCGAGGCCGACGTGAAGTCCAGGCCGCCGGCGACCGGCGTGCCGGTACCGCCGCCGGTGCCCGGCGCCGTGGTGGCCAGCGTGCCCCCGTTGGTGGCCCGGACCACCAGCTCGTTGGCCTGGTTCACCGTGGCGGAGAAGTTGGCCTTGAAGCCGGCGTCGCCGTTCAGGTGGTCGGCGACCTCCTGGACGGTGTTGTGGCTGTTCACCGCGCCCATCGCCACCGTCGAGCTGGCGACCACGCCCGTGGTGGAGAACGTCCAGTTGCCGGTGACGGCGGTCGGGGTGACGACGGCGTAGCTGTTGCCCGCGCCGCCGACCTGCAGCGAGTTGGCGATCGTGTCGACGTTGGCCGAGGCCAGGTTGACCGAGATCACGTTGTTCGCCGCGCTGTGGTCCGCGCCGACCTGGAAGTTCAGGGTGCCGGCGCTGCCGTCCAGCAGCTTGGTGCCGTTGAAGTTGGTCGACTTCGCGATCCGCGCCAGCTCCTCGTTGAGGCTGGTGACCTCGGTGGCGATGTTGTTACGCGCCTGGGGGCTGTTCGAGTCGTTGGCCGCCTGCACCGAGAGGTCGCGCATCCGCTGCAGGATCGCGTGCACCTCGGTCAGGGCGCCCTCAGCGGTCTGGACGACGGAGATGCCGTCCTGGGCGTTGCGGACGGCGACCTTGAGGCCGCCGATCTGGCTCCGCAGGCCCTCGCTGATCGCGAGACCGGCCGCGTCGTCGGCCGCCCGGTTGATCCGGAAGCCCGACGACAGCTTCTCCAGCGACTTGGACATCTGGCCGTCGGTGACGGACAGGTTCCGGTAGGAGTTCTGTGCGGCGATGTTCTGGTTGATCCGAAGACCCATGGTGGTTCTCCTCCTTGAAGTCCGGGTCCGTGCCGGCCCTTCCGTGAGCCGGTCGTAGGTCAGATCGGCGGGGTGGCCGCCGGGTTAAGGGAAGCGCCCGGGATTTTTCCGGACATTCAGGCCGGGACCGCGGCGAGCGGGAGGCCCAGCTCGCTGGTCATGGCCAGCCGGCTGTGCAGGGTGCCGCGGGCGGCGATCTGGGCGTAGTAGGAGGCACGGCGGCGGGCGACGCAGCCCTCCGGCCGGTCCGGCTCCGTCACCAGCCCCGGGTCCAGCTGGGCGTTCATGCCGTCGCGCAGCAGGCCCAGCGCCTCGGCGCGCAGTTGGGAGACCCGCGACTCGGTCACCCCCAGCTCGGCGGCGATCTCGGCCATCGGGCGCTCCTGGAGGAAGTAGCCCTCCACGACCGCGCGCAGCCGCTCCGGCAGTGCCTGGATGGCGTGGTGCAGGTAGCCGATCCGCTCCCGGTGCAGCAGCAGCTCCTCCGGACCGGCGGAGCGCTCGGTGACCATGTCCTCGGCAGCCCCGGCGGTGAAGCCCTGCAGGCTCAGCACGACCGCGCGCTGCACGTCCTCCTCCACGGACTCCACCTCGTCCACGCCGATACCGAGCGCGGACGCCAGCTCGGCGGGGGTCGGCGTCCGGCCGAGGGCGGCGATGAGCTCCTGGCGGGCGTTCTCGGCCTTGCGGGCGCGGTGGCGCACCGAGCGGCTGGCCCAGTCGAGGCCGCGCAGCTCGTCCAGCAGGGCGCCGCGGACCCGGGTGGTGGCGAACCGGGCGAACGGGATGCCGCGCTCGGGGTCGAAGCTCCTGGCGGCGGTGACCAGCGCCGCCAGCCCGGCGGAGGTGAGGTCGTCCCGGTGCACGTGCGCGGGGACCCGGCTGAGCATCTCGCGGACCAGATGGCCGACGAGCGGCATGTTGGCCCGGATCAGGTCCTCGCGCTCGCGGTCGATGGGAGCGGTGGCGGCAGTGGTCATCGAGATTCCCCTTCGTGGTGGTGGCCCGGGGTCGGTGGCTCACCGGTCGGACACGGGAAAGACTCGACAACCGCGGGTACACCCTCGGGTCACGTTGAGTTGCCGGCTGGTTGCTTCCGGGCCGGGCTGTCGCCCCAAATCCCTCAGCTCGCACCCACCCGGACCGATCGGGGACGACGTGCGGGGGGAATGGGCCATCCGGGCGGTCCCCAGGACGTGAGGAGAGCGCGGTGAGTTTGACCGGACTGTCCAGCGTGCTGTGGCGGACGCGCGAGCTGCTGGAGCTGCTGCTGTTCAAGCTCGAGGAGGAGCAGCTGCTGCTGGCCTCCGGGCGCTCCCGCTGGCTGGCCCACGCCACCCGGGAGGTCGAGCTCGTGCTGGAGCAGATCCGCGAGGCCGAGGTGCTGCGCGCCGCGCACGCCCAGGCCGTGGCCGGCGAGTTGGGACTCGGCCCGGAGGCGAGCCTGTCCCAGCTGGCCGACGCCGCGCCGATGCCGTGGCACGAGATGCTGCACCAGCACCGCCGGGCGTTCCTGACCCTGACCGCGGAGATCAGCGCCCTGGCGGAGCTGAACCGGGACCTGCTCACCGCCGGCCAGCGCGCCGCCCGGGAGACCATGCTGGTGGTCGCCGGATCCGTCGAGACCTACGGCCGGGACGGCCAGTCCGTCGCCGGCGTCGCCCGCCGGGCCCGGCTGGTGGACGAGGCGATCTGATGGCGGGGACCTTTTCCGGAATCAACACCGCGCTCACCGCCCTGCACGCGCAGCGGCGCGGGCTGGACGTGGCCGCGCAGAACATCGCGAACGCCAACACCCAGGGCTACACCCGGCAGCGGGTGGACCTGCGCGCCGTGGGCGGCCCGCAGGTGCCGGCCCTCTATTCGGTGTCCGACGGCGTCGGCGTCGGCGTCGCGGTCAAGGACGTGGTGCGGCTGCGCGACACGCTCCTGGAGACCCGGGGCCGCGCCGAGCACGCCCAGCAGGCCATGTTCGGCGCCCAGGCGCAGGCCTTCGTCCTCGTGGAGAACGCCTTCGGCGAGCCCAGCGACACCGGCCTGCAGGCGCAGCTGGTCGACTTCTGGAACGGCTGGTACGACGTGGCCAACCGGCCCGCCGACATGGCCGCGCGCAACCTGGTGATCCGGCAGGCCGCCGCGGTGGTCGGCACGCTGGGCACCACGTACCACGCGCTGGACTCGCAGTGGATGACCGTGCGCGGGCAGGTCGACGCGCAGGTCACCGCGGTCAACGCCGCCGCCGCGGCGGTCGGCCAGCTCAACGAGGCCATCGTGCGCGCCCACGCCGCCCAGCTGCCGGTCAACGAGCTGCTGGACCAGCGGGACGGGCACCTGATGGAGATCGCCAAGCTGACCGGCGCCAGCGTCAACCACCGCCAGGACGGCTCCGTGGACGTGCTGCTCGGCGGGTCGTCACTGGTCAACGGCCCGCACGTGCGACAGCTGCGCGGGGTGGGCGCCGGCGCCATGGTCAACGCCCAGGGCGCGGACCGGGTGCGCCTGGAGTGGGCCGACACCGGCACCACCGCGGTGATCTCCAGCGGCTCCATCGCCGCCGCGCTCAGCATCATGGGCGACGCGCTGCCCACCTACGCCAACGACATCAACGCCATCGCCGCCGCCCTGATCACCAGTGTCAACACCCAGCACCGGCTCGGCTACGGGATGGACGACGTCAACAACCGTGACTTCTTCTCCGGCGACAGCGCCACGACGATCGCCCTGGTCCGCACCGACCCCCGCGAGCTCGGCGTGGGCGCCGCTCCGGGCACGGTCAACGGCGACAACGCCGCCGCGCTGGCCGGGCTGGGCCGGGTGGCGGGCGGCGTCGACTCGATGTACCGGGAGCTGGTCGTGCGGCTCGGCGTGGCGGCGCAGACCGCCGACCGGCGGGCGGCGATCCAGGACCGGACGGTGCTGGACATCGACGCCCTGCGGTCCGCCGACGCCGGCGTCAACATGGACGAGGAGATGACCAACCTGGTGATGTTCCAGCGGGCCTACGAGGCCGCGGCCCGGGTGTTGACCACCATCGACGGGATGCTGGACACGCTCATCAACCGCACCGGCCTGGTCGGGAGGTAACGCGGCATGCAGATCCGGATGACACAACAGTCGGCGGCGGCCAACGCCATGACCGGCCTGCAGGGCAACCTGAGCCGGCTGGCCAAGCTGCAGGAGCAGCTGTCGAGCGGCAAGCTGGTCAGCCGGCCGTCGGACTCGCCGACGGCCGCGGTGGAGGCCATGCAGGTGCGCACCGAGCTGCGCGCCACCGAGCAGTACGCACGCAACGCCCAGGACGGCCTGGCCTGGCTGTCGATCACCGACACCGCGCTGACCAACGCCGCGGCCCAGGTGCGCCGGGCGCGGGACCTGACCCTGCAGGGCATGTCGGCGGGTGCGGCCAACTCCTCGACCGCCCGGCAGGCGCTGGCGCTGGAGGTGGACAACATCCGCGCCGAGCTGGTCGGCCTGGCCAACACCCGCTATCTGGACCGGCCGGTGTTCGGCGGCACCACCGCCGGCTCCGACGCCTACAGCGGCGCCGGAGGCTACCTCGGGGACACCGGCCGGGTGATGCGCACGATCGGTGACGGCGGGGTCCAGGTACGCGTGGACACCCCGGCGGACCAGACGTTCGGCGACGGACCCAACGGACTGTTCGCGGTGCTGGAGGAGATCTCGGCGGGGCTGCGCAGCCCCACCGGGGACCTCCGGTCGAGCCTGGAGCGGCTCGACACGGCCACGACCGGGCTGTACGCGCAGCTGTCCGACGTCGGGGCTCGCTACAATCGCCTGGAACAGATGCAAAAGACCGCAGATGACCGATTGCTGGAGCTGCGGAGCCGACTGTCCCAGGTCGAGGACATCGACCTGCCACAAACGATCATGGAGCTCCAGCTGCAGCAGACGGCGTACCAGGCGGCGCTGGCCGCCACCGCGAGGGTGATCCAGCCCTCGTTGGTGGACTTCCTGCGCTGAGGCCGCGCCGTGCGAAGCGATACCCAAGTCGAGGAGCGCATGTCCGCGCAACCGGAAGAACTGCCCGTCATCGAGTTCGTGTCGCCCATGCCGGGCTTCCCGGACCTGCTGCGCTTCGTGCTGCTCCGGCTGGACGACGACGGCCTGCTCTACGCCCTCACCTCGGTGGAGGAGCCCAAGCTGCGGTTCCTCGTCATGCCGCCGACGACGTTCTTTCCCGACTACGCGCCCGAGGTGCCGCAGGACGCGGTCGACGCGCTGGACATCGCGTCGCCGGACGACGTGCTGCTCCTGCTCGTGGTGACCCCGGGGGAGAAGCCCGGGGACGCGACCGCGAACCTCATGGCGCCGATCCTGGTCGAGCAGCGCACCCGCCGGGCGCTGCAGGTCGTGCTGGCCGGCAGCGGGCTGCCGGTGCGCGCGGAACTGATGGCGCCGAAGGACTGATGGCATGCTGGTGCTGACCCGCCGCCCCGGCGAGAGCGTGCACGTCGGCGACGACGTCGTGATCACGGTCCTGGAGGTGC
>DATMJT010000146.1:0-5671 GCA_035553735.1 Pilimelia sp. | reverse complement strand
GTAGATGGCCTGGTCCGGGTCGCCGATCGCGCACAGGTTGCCGTCCGGCGGGGCGAGCAGCCGCAGCAGCGCGTACTGGTCGGCGTCGACGTCCTGGTACTCGTCCACGAAGATCCACCGCCACCGGTCGCGGTAGCGCCTCACCAGGGCGGGGTCGGCGCGCAGCACCTCCACCGGCAGGGTGACCAGTTCGTCGAGGTCGACCAGGCCCGCGGCGCGCAGCAGCTTGCGGTACGCGCGGTCGTCCTCGCCGGCCTCCTGGCGGGCCAGGTCGCGCTCGGCGTCGTCGGCGATCCGGAACCCCTCCGGCAGGCCGGCGGCCGCGGCCTGCTCGCGGAGGATGGCCAGGCCCAGGGAGTGGAAGGTCGCCACGGTCACGTCCTCGGCGACCGGGCCCAGCAGCCCGGTCAGCCGGTTCCGCAGCTCCTCGGCGGCCCGCCGGGTGAACGTGATCGCCAGGCAGTGCTCGGGAAAGACGCCCAGCTCGGCGCACAGGTACGCGATCCGGTGGGTCAGCGTGCGGGTCTTGCCGGTGCCCGGCCCCGCGATGATCAAAAGTGGGCCGCCGGGTGCGGATGCGGCCACCCGCTGGAGCGCGTCCAGCCGGTCGAGCAGCCCGGTGCCCACCTCCTCCATGCCGGCGAGCATGGGCTCGAACGGCTCGTGCGGGGACGCCTCCGGCGGCGGGGCGATGGACGGCGGCGGCTCGGCCTTCGCCCGGCGGGGCGGCCCGGGCCGCCGCTTCGGCTCGGGGCCGGTCGTGGACTCGCCCCGGGGAGCGGTGCGCTGCCGCGGCACGGGCGCCTCGAACAGCGCCTCCGCCTGCCCGGCCCGGCCGCCGGCCAGCTCCCCGGCCTCGAACAGCCGGATCACGCCGTACTCGCCGTCGAAGCCGGGCGTGCGCCGCACCCGTCCCGCGCGCAGCCGCGCGACCCCCTCGGCCAGCAGCTCGCCGCCGGCCCGGCGCAGCGCGTCCGGCGGCGCGGCGGTGAGGATCTCCAGCTCGGGTCCGAGCGCGGCGATCAGGGTGTGCAGGTGCCGCTCGACGGTCTTGCTGCGCGGCCCGACGCCGTGGATCTCGCCGAGGATCTCGGCCAGCGGCACCAGGTGGGTCACCGCCGGCCCGCCGGGCACGGGCGGCGGTGCGGGCCGGTCGGCCAGGTCCGCCACCCGGCTGAGGACGCCGACGGTCAGCGGCCGACCGCACTCCGGGCAGCGCCCGCCGGCGGCGCGCGTCTGCTCGGGTTGCCAGTTCACGCCGCAGGCCCGGTGTCCGTCGGCGTGGTACTTGCCCTCCTCCGGGAAGAACTCCACCGTGCCGTGCAGGCCGTCGCCGGTGCGCAGGGCGTCGCGGACGGCGAAGTAGTCCAGCGGCGCGGTGAACAGCGTCGCCTCCCGGGCCAGCGCGGGCGGCGAGTGGGCGTCGGAGTTGGACACCAGTCGGTAGCGGTCCAGGCTGGACACCCGGCGGTTCATCTGCGGGTCGGAGCTGAGCCCGGTCTCCACGGCGAAGATGTGCTCGGCCAGGTCGGCGTAGCAGTCGGCGATGGCGTCGAAGCCGGACTTGGAGCCCAGGGCGGAGAACCACGGCGTCCAGATGTGCGCGGGCACCAGGTAGCCGTCCGGGCTGGCCTCCAGGGCGATCTCCAGCAGGTCGCGGGAGTCCAGCCCGAGGATCGGCCGCCCGTCGGCGCCCAGGTTGCCGATCCGCCCGAGGGCGGCGTTGAACCGGGCCGCCGCGTCGAGGTCGGGCAGGTAGATCAGGTGGTGCACCTTGCGGGTCCGCTCGCCGCGCTTGTAGATCGTGGAGATCTCGACCGAGAGCATGAACCGGGTCGCGCCGCCGCCGGCCACCAGCCGGGGCGGCAGCCGGCGGTCGACGTCGGCCTGCAGGTCGGCGCGCAGCCGGTAGAGGCCCGGCTCGGCCGGCACCAGGGCCTCCCGCAGGTGGTCGTACCACGCCGGGTGGGTGAAGTCGCCCGTGCCGAGCAGCGCGACGCCCTTGCGCCGGGCCCACCAGGCCAGATTCGGTAGGTCCAGGTCGCGGCTGCACGCCCGGGAATACTTGGAGTGGATGTGCAGGTCGGCGGCGTAGGGCCGAGCCAGCGTCGGTCCGCCGCCCGGGGGCGCGGCGCGGTTACCAGGCACGCCGCATCCTGCCACGCGCCGCGCCGGCGGCCCGGTACGCCACGCGCAGGGTGACCAACGCCGCACTCGCGCGGTGCCCGGCGGCCGGTGGCCCGGCCCGGGTGGCCCGGCTGCGCCCGGTGGCCCGGTCCGGTACGGTCAGCGCGCGCGCAGCTCCACGAGGGTGACCTGCGGCGGCGCGCCGACCCGGACCGGCGGTCCCCAGAAGCCGGCGCCGTTGGTCACGTACACGGCGGTGTCGCCCACCCGGCCCAGCCCGGAGACCACCGGCTGCTGGAGCCCGACGACCAGGTTGAAGGGCACCATCTGCCCGCCGTGGGTGTGCCCGGAGAGTTGCAGGTCGACCCCGTGCTCGGCCGCCTCGAGCGCGACCACCGGCTGGTGCGCCAGCAGCACCACGGGCTTGCCCGGATCCCGGCCGCGCAGTGCGCCGGGCAGGTCCGGGCCGGCGACCCCCAGCTGGGTGCCGGTCAGGTCGTTCACCCCGGCTAGGTCCAGCGCGTCGATCTCCGTGCGCTCGTTGGCCAGCACGCGCAGGCCGAGCCGGGGCAGCTCCTGGACCCACTCCTGCACGCCGGAGTAGTACTCGTGGTTGCCGGTGACGAAGAAGCTGCCGTGCCTGGCCCGCAGCCGGGCGAGCGGGGCGGCGGCGGGGCCCAGCTCCGCGACGGTCCCGTCCACCAGGTCCCCCACCACCGCCACCAGGTCGGGCGAGAGCCCGTTGATGGCGTCCACGATGCGCGCGGTGTGCCCCCGGCCGAGCAGCGGGCCGAGGTGGATGTCGGAGACCAGCGCGACGCGGAAGCCGTCCATCCGCCGGGGGAGCTTGGCCAGCGGGATCTGCACCCGGTCGAGCTGCGGCGGCCCGAAGGCCGTGCGTACCCCGTAGCCGGTCACGCCGGTGGCGGCCAACCCGGCGACGATGGCCGCCGAGCGGGCCAGCAGCCGGCGCCGGGTCAGCTCGGGCAGCGTCGTGGCCGCCGGGGGCGGGTCGGCGCGCCCGCCGCCGTCCGCCGGGCGGGGCGCGTCCGCCGCCGGGCCGTGGGCGGTGCCCGCCGGGGACGCGCCCCCGACCGGGCCGCCTGGGCGGCCCCGCCGGCGCAGCCACAGCCCGGCCAGCAGCAGCGGGAGCTCCAGCGCCAGCAGGGCCACGATCCCGTAGAAGGCCAGCGCCAGCCACAGGTGGCCCGGCCAGGCCAGCCACGCCGCGCCGGCCCGGGCCGCGATCAGCGTGCCCGGCACCAGCAGCATCAACGCGAGCAGCCCGGTGCCGGCCAGCCGGCGCGCGCGGCCGGGCGGCATCGTGTCGCGCACCAGCCGCTTCCACAGGTAGAGGTGCATCAGCAGGCTGACCAGCAGCGCCACCGCCAGGAAGCCCACCATCGGGACGGCTCCTCCCCTAGCCGCCCGCGAACGGGGGCAGCACGTCGACCGTGCCGCCGGGCGGCGGCACCGTCCGACGATCATGGCAGGTGAGCCCGTCGACGAGGAAGGTGGCGGCGGACAGCACCGCCGCCAGCCGCGCCCCCCGCCGGGTGGCCAGCTCCCCGAGGATCTGGGCCAGGTCCAGCCCGGCCGGCACGCTCTCCTCGGCCACGCCGGCCGCCGCCCGGGCGCCGGCGAAGTAGCGCACCCGCACCGGGGCCCCGGCCCCCGCGGGCGCCGGGTCGGCCGCTGACGGCCGCCGCACCGCGCTCAACCGCCGATCGCCGACATCGGTCGGCCGGGTTGGAGGAAGGCCGGATCGTCGATGCCGTGCCCTGCCCGCTTGCCCCACATCGCGCTCCGCCAGCGGGCGGCCAGCTCGGCGTCCGTCGCACCGGCGCGTAGCGGTCCCCGCAGGTCGGACTCGGTGCGGGCGAAGAGGCAGTCGCGGACCTGGCCGTCGGCCGTCAGCCGGGTGCGGTCGCAGTCGCCGCAGAACGGCCGGGTGACGCTGGCGATCACCCCCACCCGCGCCGGGGCGCCGTCGGGCCCGCGGTGCCCGTCCACCAGCCACGTCTCGGCCGGTGCGCCGCCCCGCTCCGTCGGGTCGGGGGCCAGGGTGAAGTCGGCGGTCAGCGCGGCCAGGATCTCCTCCGCGGTGATCATGCGGACCCGGTCCCAGGCGTGCTGGGCATCGAGCGGCATCTGCTCGATGAAGCGCAGCTCGTAGCCGGCCTCCAGCGCGAACCGCAGCAGCGCAGGGGCCTCGTCGTCGTTGACCCCCCGTAGCAGCACCGCATTGATCTTCACGGGACGCAGTCCGGCCGCGTCGGCGGCCCGCAGGCCCGCCAGCACCTCCGGTAGCCGGCGGCGGTGCGTCAACCGGGCGAACCGCTCCTCGTCGAGGGTGTCGAGGGAGACGTTGACCCGGTCCAGCCCGGCGGTGCGCAGCCGGTCGGCCAGCCGCTCCAGGCCGATGCCGTTGGTGGTCAGGGAGATCCGGGGCCGGGGCGCCAGCCGGGCCACCGCGGCGACGATCTCCGGCAGGCCAGGCCGCAGCAGCGGCTCCCCGCCGGTGAACCGCACCTCGGTCACGCCGAGCCGCTCCACCGCCACCGTGACCAGGCGCACCACCTCGTCGTCGGTGAGCAGCCGGGGCGCGGGCAACCAGGGCAGGCCCTCCGGGGGCATGCAGTACGAGCAGCGCAGATTGCACCGGTCGGTCAGGGAGACCCGCAGGTCGGTGGCCACCCGGCCGTGCCGGTCGACCAGCTCGGCCCCGGGGGGCGGGCCGGCGGGGTGCGCCCGCTCGGACCGGCCCGGCGGGTCCGCCGGGTGCGGCGGGTCCGCCGGGTCGGGCGGGCGGCTGGCGGGCAGCGTCACCGCTCGACCGTAGCGCGTACCCCCGACACGGGCTCCCGACGGCGCCGGCGGTCGGCCCCGGCACGCTGCCACGGGTCGGGCGGCGTTCGGTTGCGCCGCCCGTGGACCGGCCGCGAGCCGCACCGCGCCGCCGGGACGCGCGGCGTCCGGCACGCCGCCGGGCGGGCGGCGGCGCTCAGTGCGGTGCCGCCCGGGCCGCGGCGAGCACGGCGTGGCGGTAAGCCGCGCCGAACAGCGCCGTGTGCACCAGCAGCAGGTGCAGCTCGTGGACCGGGCGCCGCGCGGTCCAGCCGTCCGCGAGCGGCCACACCTCCTGGTACGCGGCCAGGATCCGGTCCAGGTGCGGCGCGCCGCCGAACAGGTGCAGCTGCGCGAGGTCCGTCTCCCGGTGTCCGCCGTGCGCGGCCGGATCGACCAGCCAGGGGCGCCCGTCGGCCCCCCACAGCACGTTGCCGGGCCACAGGTCGCCGTGGATCCGGGCCGGCGGCTCGTCGCCCCCGCAGCCGGGCAGGGCCGCCAGGACCCGCTCCACCAGCGCGGCGTCGGCGGGGTCCAGCGCGCCGGTGTCGACCGACCGCCGCAGGTACGGCAGCAGGCGGCGCCGGGCGAACCACTCGGCCCAGGCGCCGTCCGTCGGGGTGTTGTCCTGCGGCAGGGTGCCGATGAACCCCGGCCAGGGAGCGCCGAAGGCGGGGGCGCCCGCCCGGTGCAGCGC
>DATMJT010000145.1:0-7528 GCA_035553735.1 Pilimelia sp. | reverse complement strand
CAGCAGGCCGCCGGGCAGGCGTCCCAGGTGGGCAGCGTCCCGAGCCGTCGGTGCGGCGCGCCGGCCATCCGCTCGACGATCAGCTCCCGCACCATCGCGACGAAGCGCGGGTGGGTGCCCGGCGTGGCCGCCCGCACGCAGCGCAGCCCCAGCCGCCGGGCGGTGGCCGCGGCCTCGGTGTCCAGGTCCCAGACCACCTCCAGGTGGTCGGAGACGAAGCCGATCGGGCTGAGCACCACCGCGCCCACCCCGGCCCCGGCCAGCTCGGCCAGGTGGTCGTTGACGTCGGGCTCCAGCCAGGGCACCTGCGGCGGCCCGGACCGGCTCTGCCACACCAGGTCGTACGGCACGCCCGGCGCGGCCGCCTCCGCCACCAGCCGGGCGGTCTCGCGCAGCTGACTCTCGTAGCGGCCGCCGTCGGGGCCGGCGGTGGTCGCCATCGACACCGGGATCGAGTGCGCGGTGAACACGATCCGCACCGCCTCACCGGGCACGGGGGCCAGCGCGGCCAGGGCCGCCCGCACGGCGTCCGCGTGCGGGCCGACGAAGCCCGGGTGGTCGTGGAACTGCCGCAGCCGATCCACCGCCGGGGCGCCGGGGCCGACGGCGGCCCGCGCCGCCGCGAGGTCCTCGGCGTACTGCCGGCACGACGAGTACCCGCCGTAGGCGCTGGTCACGAACGCCACCGCACGGCCCACCCCGTCGTCGCGCATCCGGGCGAGGGTGTCGGTCAGCATCGGGTGCCAGTTCCGGTTGCCCCAGTAGGCCGGCAGGTCCAGCCCGTGGGCGGCGAGGTCGGCGCGCACGGCCGCCAACAGCTCGCGGCACTGCTGGTTGATCGGCGACACGCCGCCGAAGTGGTGGTAGTGCTCCGCCACCTCGGCCAGCCGCTCGGGGGGCACGCCGCGGCCCCGGGTCACGTTCTCCAGGAAGGGCAGCACGTCCGCCGGCTGCTCGGGTCCGCCGAACGACACGAGCAGGAAAGCGTCGTACGCCATGCCTACGATCCTAGGCAGACCCGCGCGGGCAACCGGCCACCGGCCCCAGCCAGCCCCGGCCAGGCCAGCCCCGGCCAGGCCCGGCCAGCCCCGGCCCAGGCCAGCCCCGGCCAGGCCAGCCCCGGCCACACCAGCCCCGGCGGGGCCCCGCCTCGGTAGGCCCCGCCCCGGTGTCCGGTCCGGCTGTCGACCAAGCGGGCAGCCGCAACCGGGCCGCAACCGTCAGATCCTTGCCCTGCACCTGCCCGAGAGTTAGCTAGGTCACATGCACGACGGCCCGGCAGGACGAAAGCACGAGGAGCTCATCATGATCGGCACAGTCGAGGACCTGATCGCCGAGGCGCTGTTCGTCTCCGAACTGCAGCCGTCGGCCCGCCCCAGCTGTCCAGAGATCCAGTCGGCGGTGACGCGCACCGTCCTGCGGCTGGGCAGCGACGGATGCGCCGCCGCGGTCGCCGCCGCGTTCGGCGACTACCCGGAGACCGCCGTGCCGCGGATGCGGTGGGCGCGCGACGCCATCCGGCACGCCTACCCGGCGATCACCGCGCCGCGGCTGACGCCCACCCGCTGACCGGACGGCACCGGGCCGCCGCGCACCGGTGCCCTCCGGGGGCCGCCCCCGAGGCCGGCGGCCCGGTCGACGGGTCCGGCCACCCCGGCGGCACACCGCGACCGATGCGCCCGGGTCGGCGGTGCGGCGGGCGCCGCGCGCCTCAGGCGCCGACCGCGTGGAAGCCGCCGTCCACGTGCACGATCTCCCCGGTGGTCGCCGGGAACCAGTCCGACAGCAGCGCCAGGCACGCCTTGGCCGCCGGGGCGGGGTCGGTGAGCTCCCAGCCCAGCGGGGCACGCTGGGTCCAGGCCTCCTCGAACTGGGCGAAGCCCGGGATCGACTTGGCCGCCATCGTGCGCAGCGGACCGGCCGCCACCAGGTTGCTGCGGATCCCCTTGGGCCCCAGGTAGCGGGCGAGGTACCGGGACGCCGACTCCAGCCCGGCCTTCGCCACCCCCATCCAGTCGTAGACCGGCCACGCCTGCGTGGCGTCGAAGGTCAGGCCGACCAGGGCGCCGCCGGGTCGCATGAGCGGCAGCGCCGCCACCGCCAGCGCCTTGTAGGAGTAGGTGGAGACGTGCACCGCGGTGGCCACGTCCTCCCACGGCGTGTCCAGGAAGCCGCCGCCGAGCGCGCTCTGCGGCGCGAAGCCGATGGAGTGCACCACCCCGTCCAGGCCGTCGACGTGGGCGCGGACCTGCGCGGCCAGCCGCTCCAGGTGCTCCGGGTTGGTCACGTCCAGCTCGATGACGGGCGCCTCCGCCGGCAGCCGCCGGGCCACCCGCTCGACCAGTGACAGCCGGCCGAAGCCGGTGAGAACCACCGTCGCGCCGTGCTCCTGGGCGAGCCGGGCCACCGAGAACGCGATCGACTGGTCGGTGATCACGCCGGTGACGAGGAGCCGCTTGCCGGCCAGCAGTCCGGTCACGTACCCGTTCCTTCCATGAGGTCGTCCGAGGGGGTCTGGTGCGCCGGCGGCGGCCCGGGCGCCGGCCGGTCCGGCGGGTGGCTCAGTGGCCCATGCCGAGGCCGCCGTCGACCGGGATCACCGCGCCGGAGATGTAGCCGGCGGTCTCCCCGCCGAGCCAGGCGACCACGGCGGCGACCTCGTCGGCGGTGGCGAACCGGCCGGCGGGGATGGCCTTGCGGTACTCGGCCTTGCGCTCCTCCGGCAGCGCGGCCGTCATGTCCGTCTCGATGAACCCGGGGGCGACCACGTTCGCGGTGATGTTGCGGCCGCCCAGCTCCCGGGTGATCGAGCGGGCCATGCCGACCAGCCCGGCCTTGCTGGCCGCGTAGTTGACCTGACCGACCCCGCCGAACAGCCCGACCACCGAGGAGATGAAGATCATCCGCCCCCACCGGCCGCGCACCATCCGGGCGGCGGCCCGGCGGGCGCACCGCCAGGCGCCGGTGAGGTTGGTGTCCAGGACGGCGCCGAACTGCTCCTCGGTCATTCGCATCAGCAGGGTGTCGTCGGTGATGCCGGCGTTGGCCACCAGCACCTCGACCGGGCCCAGCTCCTGCTCCACCGCGGTGAACGCCGCGTCGACCGCGGCCGGGTCGGTCACGTCGCAGGCCACCCCGAACAGGTCGGCGGGCGCACCGGAGCCGCGGTGGGTCACCGCCACCCGGTCGCCCTGCTTGGCGAACGCCTGGGCGATCGCCAGGCCGATCCCCCGGTTGCCTCCGGTCACCAGCACGGTACGCGGCACGCCAGCCCGCCCTCTCCTCGATGTTTCTCGACGGCGCCAGTGAGACTAGGCGCTACCGCGAGGTAGGGGGTAATCAGTCCGGCCGCCGCGCGTGTCATCACCGGCGGCCGGCACCGCGCGGCCGGCGTGCCCCGCGCGACGACCGGGTGTATTCTGTCGGGCGTTCCGGACCCGACCGCACAAGGAGGTGATCGCCGTGCGAGATGGCGATCCTTCCAGTCGTGGCCGGGCCGAGCGTCAGCCCCGCTGACGACCGAACCGCTCCCCCGGCCCGCGCCGGCCCCCGGAGCCTGCCCGGCCGCGACCACGCTGCGCGTCTGCCCGCCCACCGTGCGAGTCGCTCCCGGAGTCACCGATGAACCGCTACCTCGCCCCGCTCGGATTCACCCTGGCCGCGCTGTGGGTCATGACCGTCTTCGTCCTGGTCAGCGGCGCCCACTGAACCCTCGGCACGCCGGCCGGGCCCACCGGCCACCTGCCCACCGCCGCCGCCGCACACCGGCAGGGCACCACCGCCGGCGGCCGGGCCCACGGCGCACCCGCTGGGCCCGCGGCGCACCCCGCCGGGCCTCTTGCGCACCCGCTGGGCCCGCGGCGCACCCCGCCGGACCCGCGCCCTAGGGCACCAGGCGGGAGGTCCACAGCAGGCTGAGCCCGGCCGCCGCGAGCGCGAACAGCAGGCCCAGGCCGGCGTACCAGTGGGTGACCTCGCGCGGGGTCACCCGGTGGCCGATCGAGCTGCCCATGTCCTCGTAGACCTTCTTGAGCTCGTCCGCCGAGGCCGCCTCGTAGAAGATTCCCCGGGTGCTCTCGGCGAGCTCCGCCAGGGCCAGCCGGTCCACCGGCACCCGCTGCACCCGGCCCTCGATCTCGACCACCCCCGCGTCGGTGCCGAAGGCGATCGTGGACACCGGCACGTTGGCCGCGGCGGCGGCCGCGGCGGCCTCCTCCACGGACCGCCCGGCCGTGCGGTAGCCGTCCGAGAGCAGCACGATCCGAGCCGGCGGCGCGCCCTCGGCCCCGTCGGCGGGCACCAGCCGGATGGCCTCCAGGCAGGTGAACACCGCCTCACCGGTCGCGGTCGCCTGGGCCAGGGTCAGCGCGTCGATCGCCTGGATGACCGCGGAGCGGTCCTTGGTCGGGGCGACCAGCACGTTGGCCGCCTTGGCGAAGGCCACCAACCCCAGGTTGAAGGTCGGCGGCAGCTGCGCGACGAACTGCTTGGCCGCCTCCTGGGCCGCCTCGATCCGGTTCGGCGCCACGTCCTGCGCCTCCATGGACAGCGAGACGTCGATGGCCAGCATCACCGTGGCGCGCTCCAGCGGCTCCTCGGTGTCCACCGCCGGCCGGGCCAGCGCCGAGGCCAGGGCCAGCATGCTGAGCAGCAGCGCCACGGCGGCGACGTGCCGCCGCCAGCCGAGCCCCTTCGGCGCCAGGGTGCGCAGCAACTCGACGTTGGTGAAGCGCATCGCGTAGGTCCGCCGGTGCCACTGTCGCCACACGTAGGCGGCGGCGACCAGCAGCACCGGGACGAGGGCGAGCAGCCACCACGGCTGCAGGAAACGGATCATCGAGTGGTTCCCCGGGTACGGGCGTGCCGCTGGGCGGCCACGAAGCGGACGATGTCGAGCAGCCAGTCGGAGTCGGTGCGCAGCCGCAGGTGCGCCGCGCCGGCGCCGCGCAGCGCGTGCGCGATGGCCGCGCGCTGGGCCGAGGCCGCCTCGGCGTAGCGGCGGCGCAGCCCGGGATCGGCGGTCTGGATCTCGTGCCAGTCCCCCGTCTCCGGGTCCACCAGGCTGAGTACCCCCACGTCGGGCAGCTCCAGCTCGCGCGGGTCGACCACCTCGACCGCCAGCACGTCGTGCCGCACGGCCAGCTTGCGCACCGGCCGCGCCCACTGCGCGGGCGGGGACAGGAAATCGGAGATCACCACGGCGACGCCGCGGCGGCGGGGCGGCCGGTTGAGCAGGTCGACCAGCGCGCCCAGGTCGCTGCGACCCGGGTGCACCGGCGCGCCGGCGATCGCCCGCAGCAGGCCCTGCGCCTCCTTGCGGCCGGGCCGCGCGGGCAGCCGCAGCGGCGCCGCGCCGGCCGCGGCGTCGCCGGAGCCGACCACCGCGCCGATCCGGTTGCCGCCCCGTGCGGTGAGGTGGATGATCGCCGCGGCGGCGGCCACCACGAGGTCCCGTTTGAGCCACCGGGCGGTGCCGAAGTCCAGGCTCGCCGACAGGTCCACGGCCAGCCAGGTCTCCAGCTCCCGGTCGGCCACCGTGCGCCGCACGTGGGGCACCAGGGTGCGCGCGGTGACCGGCCAGTCCATCCGGCGCACGTCGTCGCCGGGCCGGTACTCGCGCGACTCCCCCGCCTCGGTGCCCGGGCCCGGCAGCAGCCCGGTGTAGTCGCCCTGGAGCAGCCCGTCCAGCTTGCGGGTGACCAGCAGCTGGAGCCGGGACAGCACCGCCTCGGCCCGGGCCGCGCCCGCGCCGGTGAGCCCGGCGGGCGGCGGCACCCCCCGGGACGGCCCGCCGGAGCGCATCACAGCCGTCCGGGCCACGCCCCGGCCGGCTGCGGCACGGGGCCGGGCGCGCCGTCTCCGGCCGGCGGTCCACCATGGTGGGTGTGCCCGGCCGGGGTGGCCTGCTGCCGGGGCGCCACGCTGGGCGGCGGCACCGCCGCCATCACGCGGGCCACCACGTGGTCGGCCGGCACGTCGTCGGCCAGGGCGTCGTAGCTGAGCACGAGCCGGTGCCGCAGGATGTCCGGGGCGATGTCCTGGACGTCCTGCGGCAGCACGTAGTCCCGGCCGCGCAGCAGGGCGAGCGCCCGGGACGCCCGCACGATGCCCAGGGAGGCCCGTGGGCTGGCGCCGTACTGGATGAGCTGGGCGACGTCGGACAGCCCGTGCTCGGCGGGCGCCCGGGTCGCCAGCACCAGCCGCACCGTGTAGTCCACCAGGGCGTTGTGCAGGAAGACCTGGTCGGCCTTGCGCTGCAGGTGCAGCAGGTCGGCCGGCTGCAGGACGTTGGCCGGCTCCGGCGCCGCGACGCCCATCCGGTAGACGATCTCCCGCTCCTCCACGTCGGTGGGGTAGCCGACCAGGATCTTCATCAGGAAGCGGTCCCGCTGCGCCTCCGGCAGCGGGTAGACGCCCTCCTGCTCGATCGGGTTCTGCGTGGCCATGACCAGGAACGGGTCGGGCACCCGGTGGGTGTGCCCGCCGATCGACACGTGCCGCTCCGCCATCACCTCCAGCAGCGCCGACTGCACCTTCGCCGGCGCCCGGTTGATCTCGTCGGCGAGCAGGAAGTTGACGAACACCGGACCCAGCTCGACATCGAAGCGCTCGCTGGACTGCCGGTAGATGCGGGTCCCCACGATGTCGGCCGGCACCAGGTCGGGGGTGAACTGGATCCGGGAGAAGCTCCCGCCGACCACCCGGGCCAGCGTCTCCACGGCCAGCGTCTTGGCCACGCCGGGCACGCCCTCCAGCAGGCAGTGCCCCCGGGCCAGCAGCGCCACGAACATCCGCTCGATCATCCGGTCCTGCCCGACGATGACCCGCTTCACCTCGAACAGCGCCCGCTCCAGGCGCGACGCGTCCTCGGCCGGCGTGCTGCCGGCGTTCCCGCGCGGTGCGGACGGCCCCTGCGGCCCGGCGCCGCCGCCGTCGGCCGGCCCCGCGGGCGACGCGGGACGCGGCGCGTCCGGCTGGCTGCTGGGCTGCGGTGTCGTCGGCTGTGCCACCGGTCCTCCACGTTCGTCGGGCGGGCGAGACTCCCCAAGCCTGACACGTCCGGCCCGCCCGCGGCCCGCGGGAGCACCGAACCGCGCGGCGCCGCGCCCGTACCCGATCATCGGCGATGTTGCGACCAAATGGGTAGGGCCCACGGGTAGACACGCCAGCCGCCGGCATGTGTACCATTTCAGCCGTCGCCGGGCGGCTTCCCCCGTGGCCGCCCGGCGCTCTCTCGCCCCCGGCCGTAGACTTCGCCGGTGCTGGACGAGGCGCCGCTCCCCGATTCCCCGGTCTGTTCCGCCAAGGGCTGCCGGGCGTCGGCGGCCTGGGCCCTGCGGTGGAACAACCCCCGGCTGCACCCCCCGGAGCGACGCAAGACCTGGCTGGCCTGCGAGGCCCACCGCGGGTCGCTCGGCGACTTCCTGGCCGGTCGGGGCCTCCTGCGCGAGGTCGCGCCGCTGCGCTGAGGCGGTGAGCGGGCGCGACCCCCTACCCTTGGGTGGTGTGACCGAGCCCGGTGCACCAC
>DATMJT010000144.1:0-2448 GCA_035553735.1 Pilimelia sp. | reverse complement strand
CGCCGCGCCCGCGTACGCCAACAGCCCGCCGAACCCGACCGCGGCGCACCACCCCGCCACCCGGGCGCCCGCCCGCGGCCCGGCGACCCCGATGGCCACCGCCGCCAGCACGGTGACCGTCAGACCGGCGAGGGTGGCCGGGGCCGTGGCCGCGGTGCCGGCCAGCCCGGCGCCGGCCAGCAGCATCCCGGCGACGACCGCCACCGACCCGGCGGCGCCCGCGCCGCGGCGCAGCCCGGCGAACAGCAGGGCGACCAGACCGCAGCCCAGACTGGCCGCGGCGGTGGCCGGCCACCGGACCCCGGCCGCCGGCAGACCGGCCACCGCGGCCAGGGCCAGCGGCGGCGCCGCGCTCAGCACCGCGGCCCGCGCCACGGCGCGCGGCCTGCCGGGCGCGGCCGGACCCCACACCACGGCGGCGAGCGCCGCGGCGGCGGCCAGCACCACCAGCGGCAGCGGCCGGATCCCCGCCGGGTCGATCCAAGCCTCGGGGGTCAGTCCGGCCCCGGCCGGCGGACCGGACCAGACGGCGCCCAGCCACGCGTACGGGGCGACCAGGACCGCCGCCGCCGTCCCGACCAGCGCGGGCAGCAGGAGCACCAGGACCGGAACGCCGGGCCCGGCCGCCAGCGCCAGCGCGGTCGGCGGCCGTACCGCGCCCGCACCGGGCCGGGTGGTCGCCGCGGCCGCGGCGGCCATCAGCAGGACCGCCGCGGCGGCGTACCGGTCGAGGGGCTCGTGCCCCGGCGCCCACAGCGCCGCGAGCGGCGCCGTCGCCGCCGCCACGCAGACGCCGAACAGCGCGAACCCGGGGTAGCCGGGCCAGGCCCGCCGGACGGCGGGGGGCACGACCAGGAGCAGGGCCGCCGCGGCCAACGCCGCCCGCGACGGCCACCCCGGCGCCGGCCCCGCCGCGTACAGCGCCGCGGCCGCCGCCGTCGGGGCACCGGACAGTCCCAGGGCGAGCGCGCCGCCGCCGACGAGGCGCGCGGACCGCGGCCCGGCGGCGGCCACCCGACCGGCGCCCAGGGCCGCCACCGACGCGCCGAGCACCAGCACCGCCCCCAGGACCGCGGCCAGGCTCGCCGGGCGCGCCGCGCCGGTCAGCACGGCGTACCCCACCAGGCCCGCGGCCAGCAACGCCCGGGCGGTCGCCGCCAGCGGTGCCCGGGTGCGCACGGCGACCGCGGCCAGCCCCGTGGCCGCCGCCAGCGCCACGGCGGGCGCGCTCCACCAGGGCAGCGGCATCGTCGCCGGCACGGCGAGCGCCAGCAGCCCGGCGCCGGCCAGGCCCACGTCCGGCCGCACCGGCCGGGGCAGGAGAATCGCCAGCGCGATCGCCAGCAGGACCACGGCGGCCGGCAGCTGCCAGTCCAGCGGCCGGTCGGGTCGGTTCAGCTCGGCGCGGAACCACGGCGCCGCGGCCTCGACGGTGACCGCCGCCACGGCGAGGGTGACCAGCGCGGCCAGGGCGGCGCCGCAGCCCGCGACCACCAGGGCCGCGACGTGGGCTCCCCGGCGCACCGGCGGGGACAGCCACCGGCCGCAGGCCGCCACCGCGGCCGCCAGCAGCGTCACCACCGCGGGGAGCGCCACCAGGTCGAGGGTGTGGGGCAGCGTCACCGCGAACCAGCCCAGCGCCACCGCGGCGGCCAGCACCAGCGCACCGCCGGCCAGTGCCCGGGCCAGCGCGCCGCGCCGCTGGCCGGCGACCGCGAGCTGCGCCCCGGCCGCGGCCAGCAGCGCACCGCCGGGGAGCGCCGCCGCGCCGGGCGTGTCGGTGCGCACCACGGCCACCAGGGCCGTGACAGCGGCCACCAGTACCGCGCTCTGCGCCAGCTCCAGGGCCACGCTGCGCAGCACCCGGCGCGCGCCGGCCGGCTCGGACCCGGCCCGGTCGGGTCGGCGGAGCCAGCCGCTGATCGCCAGGTCGACGGCGGCCACGGCGACGAACACCATTGCCCACCCGGTGGCGCCGAGATCCAGCCGGGCGGCCAGCAGGGGCAGCGCCGGCTGCCAGATCACCAGCGCCGCGAACCGGGGAGCGACGAGCCGGGCGGCGACACCGTACCCGGCGGCGAGCAGGGCCACCACCGCGCACAGCACCCCGGCGTACGTGTCGGCGCGGACCCCGCCCAGCCCGGCCAGGTCCACCGCCCGGGCGGCGTACCCGTCCAGCAGGAGCAGCAGCGACGCGACGGCGGCGAACGTCTCGGCGGTGCCGCGCAGGCCGCGCCGCCGGGCCAGCACCGGCACGGCCAGGGCCGCGGCGGTGACCGCGGCGAGGATGGCGGCCCGCCCGCCGAGGCCGAACGACGCCCAGGCCACGGCCGTGAAGACCACCGCCGCCGAGCCCAGCAGCAGGCCGCCGAGGACGAACAGCACCGTCTGCACGGATCGGGTGGAGGTCTCCGGGCCGGGCACGCCCGCCCGGGAACCGTCCCCCGC
>DATMJT010000143.1:0-10181 GCA_035553735.1 Pilimelia sp. | reverse complement strand
CCGCCACCCCGCGCGGGAGCCCCGGCCGCGGCGCCCCTGGCGCCGGTCCATCACTCCCCCCGGCGGTGTGGCTGGCTCGCCAGGAGCGGTCCGGTCGGCGGCGTGGGGCGGGTGCCGACGCGGACCGGTCGGCGGCGTGGCTCGGTCGGCCCCACGGTGGAACCTCTCGCGTCCGGCGCCGCGGCACCGGTGGCGCGGCGCGGCGGTGTGGCGAGTGGGGGTGCGGCGAGGGGAGCGCGGCGGGGCGGCGCCGGGCCCCACCCCCGCAGCGGGTGCCGGCCTTTCGCCCCGTCGGTCGGATGCGGCATTGGCGGCGTGCGCGAACCGGACCGCGCGGGCCCTCGGCGCCGCGGACGCGGCCCTCCCCTGGTTTCACGTGGAACGTGCGCCTGGCAGCGAGGTGGTTTCACGTGCAACGGTCCGCCCGATGCCGCTGCTTCACGCACAGCAGCCCTGCGCGGCACCGGCTGACTCACGTGGAACGGTCCGCCTGGTGGTCGAGTGGCTTCACGTGACGTGCCTCGGGCGCTGTTGGCTTCACGTGAAACCATCCCGAGGGATGCACGCGCCGGGCGGTGCCGCGGCACGGGGCCGAGGTCTGGGAGCTTCGCCGTTCCACGTGAAACCACTCCGCGGTGCCGATGGTGTCCCACGCGCACCGCGTCCGCGGGTTCCACGTGAAACAGGGCGCGGGACTCCTCGCCCGACCGGCGGCGGGACGCCCGAAACGGGGAAGGACAGCGCCCCCCACCTCCACTAAGGTCGGTGCCGTGCCGCACACTCCTGGTTCCCTCCCCGACTTCGTCAACTGGCCGTCGTTTCCGTTCGAAGGGCAGCTCCGGATCAAGCAGCTGGAGAAGCCCGTGGAGGTGGAGCCGCCGCGCCCGGGCGAGGATGTCACCGACTGCGAGGCGTGCCGGGCGCCCGATGACGCGTACATCTGGGTGAGCGAGCGCTGGCGGGTCCGGTCGCTGGATGTGCCGAGCGGGCTGCCCATGGTTCTCGTCCTGGAGTCGCGCTCGCACCTGGACCTCGGCGACCTGTCCAACCTGCTCGCGGCCGAGCTCGGCGTGATGATCGTCCGACTGGAGCGGGCGATCCGCTCGCTGGACGGCGTGGGGCGCGTGCACGTCAACCGGTGGGGGGACGGGGCGGCCCACCTGCACCTGTGGTTCCTGGCCCGGCCGTACGGGCGCCTGCAGCTGCGGGGAAGCTTCCTCTCGCTCTGGGACGACATCCTCCCGCCCGTCCCGGAGCCGGTCTGGCGGGAGAACCTGGCCCTGGTCGCGGCCTGGCTGGCGGAGTTCGGGGGCACGGCGCTGGCCGAGCCCCCGCACATCGACTGGCAGTCTCCGGCCAGCCTGTCCGGCGTGCAGGCGGTGGGCCGGGTGGAGGAGCTACTGCGGGATCACCCCGCCGCCGCGGCGGCGGGCGCGGCGGGCGCCACCCCGGAGCCCGCGACGGCCGACCGGGAGGCGCCGGGGACCGATGACGAGCCGATCGCGCCGGCGCCCGACAGCGGTGCCCCGGGGTCGATCGGAGCGGCGGGTGGGTCGCCGGGAGGCGGTGCGCCGCTGCGGACCGGGGCGCCGGACGGCGACCGCCCCGCCTCCGCGGCCGGCTCGGCCACCTGAGCGATTGCCGCGCGGCCTACTCACGCCGCCCTCCCGCAGAGCGGCCAGGCCGCGCGGCGCTCACCTGCGGAGCGGCCGGGCCGGGCCAGCGCTCACCTTGTGGAGCGGCCGGGCCGGGCCCGAGGCGCTCAGCCTCGGGCGGCCGCCTGGGCCGGTTCCCCGCCGGGAGCGTCGGGCCGCACATCGGTTCGCCCCCGCGTCCCCGCTCCTCGGCGGGCCGCGGCGCTGACCAGGGCGCCGAGCACCGTCCCGAGTTCCAGTCCGGCTGCCTGCACCGCCAGCGGCAGCAGCGAGGTCTCGGTCATGCCGGGGGCCACGTTGACCTCCAGGACGTGCGGCTGCCCGGCGCGGTCCACGATGAGGTCGACCCGGGACAGGTCCCGCAGGCCCAGCGCCCGGTGAGCGGCCAGCGCCACCTCGGCGACGCGGTCGCCGATCGCCGGGTCCAGCCGGGCGGGCACGTGCCACGTGGTGCGGCCGGCGGTGTACCGGGCCGCGTAGTCGTAGACCCCGTTGCGGGGCACGATCTCGACAGCGGGCAGCGCGACGGGTCCCGCACCGAGGTCGACGATCGACACCGCCACGTCCGTGCCCGCCACGTACCGCTCCACGAGGGCAGTGGAGTGATAGGCGAAGCAGCCGACCATGGCCGGCGGCAGCTCGGCCTCGTCCCGGACCACCGCGGCGCCCAACCCGGAGCCGCCCTGCGCCGGCTTGACCATCAGCGGCAGCCCCAGCCGCGCGACGATCCGCTCCAGCACCGCCACGGCCCCGAGTTCGGAGAAGCGATCGTGCGGCAGCGCCACCCAGTCCGGCGTCGGCAGCCGGTGCTCGCGCAGCACGGCCTTGGCGGACGGCTTGTCCCAGGCCAGCCGGGCGGCGCGGGCGTCGCAGCCGACGTACGGCACCCCGCACAGGTCCAGCACGCCGCGCAGCGAGCCGTCCTCCCCGGTGGCGCCGTGCAGGGCGATCACCACGGCGTCCGGCGGGTCGCCCTGCAACGCCGGCAGCAGGGCGGCGTCGGCGTCCCGCAGCTCGGCCTCGACGCCGGCCGCGCGCAGGGCGTCGAGCACCCGCCGTCCGGAGCGCAGGGACACGTCGCGTTCGTAGCTGAGCCCTCCGGCGAGGACGAGCGCACGGTGCTCGGTCGTACCCATGGGTTCGATCATGCCAATTCGGGGCCCGGGGCGTCCGCGCCGGGGCGGGTCCGACGCCGCTCGCCGCCCACCGCCCCGAACACCTGCCGCATGGCCAGCTCCGACTCCACGACCCCGGCGAGCCGCCGCACACCCTCACGGATGCGCTCCGGGGTCGGGAAGGAGAAGTTCAGCCGCAGGTGCGCCGCGCCGGTGCCGTCGGCGAAGAACCCGGTCCCGGGCACGTACGCCACCCGGGCCGCGATCGCCCGCGGCATCATCGCCTTGCTGTCCAGCCCCGCGGGCAGGGTCGACCAGACGAACAGCCCGCCGGACGGGCGGGTCCAGGCGGTGCCGGCCGGCATCAGGTCCGCCAGAGCGGACAGCAGCGCGTCGCGCCGCTCACGGTAGATCTCCCGGTACGCCTTGAGCTGCTCGCGCCACGGCATGGTGGTCAGGTAGGCCGTCACGGCCGCCTGCGCGAACGGGCTCGGGCACAGGATCTGCGACTCGCTGGCGATCACCAGCTTCTCCCGCACGGCGTGCGGGGCCAGGATCCAGCCCACCCGCAGCCCGGGGGCGAAGGTCTTGGAGAAGGTGCTGAGGTAGAACACCCCGTCCCGGCGGCGGGCCCGCAGGGGCCGGGGCGCCTCACCCTCGAAGCCCAACTGTCCGTACGGGTCGTCCTCCACGACCAGCAGCCCGGCCCGCTCGCAGATCTCCAGCACCCGCTCCCGGCGCTGCTCGGACAGCGTCACGCCGGCCGGGTTCTGGTATGTCGGGATGGTGTAGAGGAACTTGGCGCGCCGACCGGTGCGGGCCACGTCGGCGATCGCCGCCTCCAGCGCCTCGGGCACCAGCCCGTCGTCGTCGATCGCCACGTGCACCACCTGGGCCTGGGCGGCCTGGAACACGCCGAGCGCACCGACGTAGGTGGGGCCCTCGGCGAGCACCACGTCGCCGGGGTCCAGGAACAGCCGGGCCAGCAGGTCGAGGGCCTGCTGGCCGCCGACGGTGACCACCACGTCCTCCGGGGAGGCGCCGGTGGCCGCGTCGATGCCGGAGAGCGCCATCACCTCGCAGATGCGCTCGCGCAGCTCGGGCGTGCCCTGGCCGATGCCGTACTGCAGGGTGGTGGGGCCGTGGTCGACGGCGAGCCGGCCGAGCATCTCGCCCACCGCGTCCAGCGGCAGTGCGGCGACGTACGGCGCGCCGCCCGCGAGGGAGACCACCTCCGGCCGGCTGGCCACCGCGAACAGCGCGCGGATCTCGGAGGCGGTCATCCCCCGGACCCGGCGGGCGTACCGGTCGGTGTAGTCGTCGAGCGTGGTGCCGGTCATCGGTCCCCCTCGGGCGAGCGCTGATTGATCGATGGTAGTCGCCGGTGACCAGGGGCGCGGTCGGCCGGACCGGTGTCCGGTCGGCGTGGACCCGGCCGGTGGACCGGCTTGCCCGACCTCTCCCACACCGCGAAGTTCCGGCGTACGATTCTGCACTTGGGGGCCGTGTGGCGCGGACCAGCGGCGGGCTGGCAAGGGGGGCGGGCGCGTGCCGAAGATCCGGGTTGTCCCGGTGCGGGGCGGAGGTTCGGGTACGACGGGTGCTGCGGAGAGGTGCACATGTCGCGACGCCTGGTCAATCTGACCCTCGACACGCTGGAGGACCTGCCGCGCCCGTGCCGGCAGTGCGTCTACTGGGAGCTGGACCCGGTGGCCGCCGAGCGGGCGTGCGCGGCCGGCGACCCGGGCCTGGAGAAGGAGGCCTGGGTCTCCCAGACCCTGCTGGAGTGGGGATCCTGCGGCAAGCTCGCCTACGTGGACGGCATGCCGGCCGGCTTCGTCATGTACGCCCCGCCGGCCTACCTGCCCCGTGCCATGGCGTTCCCGACATCCCCGGTCTCCCCCGACGCGGCACTGCTCACCACCGCTCATGTGGTCACCGCCTTCGCGGGCGGCGGCCTGGGCCGGATGCTGATCCAGGGAGTCGCCCGCGACCTGACCAAGCGCGGGGTGAAGGCGGTCGAGGCGTTCGGCGACGCGAAGTACGGCGAGGCCGGTGACGAGCCGGGCGGCTGCGTGGCCCCGGCCGACTTCTACCTGGCCGTCGGCTTCAAGACGGTGCGTCCGCATCCGCGCTACCCGCGGCTGCGCCTGGAGCTGCGCACGGCGCTGTCCTGGAAGTCCGACGTCGAGTACGCGCTGGAGAAGCTGCTCGGCTCGATGAGCCCGGAGGCCCTGCTGCGCCCGGTGCGGCCGGCGACGCGCTCGACCGTCTGACCCGCCCCCGGCCCGTCACAGGCGGCCGGTTGGTCAGACGCGGCCGGCGGCGGTCGCGGCCAGCCGGGCGCGCAGCGAGCGCACGTCGATGGAGCCGGTCGGCACGTCGTGCTCGACCGGGTAGTACATCCGCTGGACGGCGGCCACCACTGCCTCCACCACCCGGTCGCGGCCCTGCGGGTCGGTCAACCGGTCCCGGTCGACCGGCGACGTCAGGTACCCCACGTCCGCCCGGACCGCCGGCATCCGGGTGAGCCGCAGCAGGTCCCAGCTCTTGGCGTGGGTCTGACAGTCGCGCATGCCGGTGCGGGCCACGATCTCCCGCTGCACCAGCCCGGCGAGCCGCTCCCCCACCGTTGACGTGACGCCGTTGGCGGTGCCGTAGTGATAGGTGGCGACACCGTCGGCCGCGGGATTCGGGTGGCCGTCGATGTGCAACGAGATCAGCAGGTCGGCGCCGAGCGTGTTGGCCAGCTCCGCGCGGCCGCGGTCGGGCCGCGCGTCGGCCGGCGCGGGGCCGCGCGTCAGGTGTACCCGCATGCCGGCCGCGGCGAGCCGCCCCTCCAGCCGGGCGGCCAGGTCGAAGGCCAGGTCCGCCTCGGTCCACCGCAGCCCACCCGCGGTGGCGACCACGCCGTGGTCCGGCCCGCCGTGGCCGGGGTCGATGACGATGGTCTTGCCGATCAGGTTGGGGCCCGACTGCCGGAACGCCTCCGCCTCGCGCAGCCACTGCGGGCGGCCGCCGACCACCTTGCGGCCGAGCCGGCGCAGCGCGTTGAGGGTGTGCGGACCGCAGGACCCGTCCGGTGACAGGCCCATTTCGCGCTGGAACTGCGCCACGGCGCGGGCCGTCCGGGGACCGTACACGCCGTCGGCCCGCCCGACGTCGTAGCCCATCTCCAGCAGCCGCTCCTGCAGCGTGCGGACGTCCTCGCCGACCAGTGGATCGGGCACCGCGTGGTAGAGGCTGCGGGCGCCGAGCCGCCAGCGCGCGGCCTCCAGGGCCCGCCACGTCTCGTCGCCGACCAGGCCGTCGGCGGTCAGCCCGCGGCCCTGCTGAAAGGCGCGCACCGCGCGGTCGAGCGCCTCGTCGAACTCCGGGCCCGACGTGCCGGTGGGGGCGGTCTGTCCGGTCAGCAGGCCGAGCGCGACCAGGATGTCCCTGATCTCGGCCACCGCGGGTCCGCGATCACCCCTTCGGATCGGACGCACGCCACGACCTCCTTCCCGCATCGGCCCAGGTCTTCCGGTGGTGTCGTCGGTGTAACGGCCGGTCAGAGCGCCTCCGGAGCGTATCGTGATCCGCTCGGGCTCGCCCGGGGGAGCGGCGACCGGCGGTCCCACCGCGGAGACGAGCGGGCGCGCGGCGTGGTGGCACGCCGCGCGCCCGCTCGACGCGTCGCCCTACAGGGGTCGCCCTACAGGGCGGACTCGATGAGGCGGATCAGGTCGCTCTTCGGCTTGGCGCCGGCCACGGACTGCACCGGCTGCCCGTCCTTGAAGACCGTCAGCGTCGGCACGGACATCACCCGGTACGCCCGCGCGGTCTCCGGGTTCTCGTCGATGTTGAGCTTGACGATGCGGACCTTGTCGCCGAACTCGTCGGCGATCTCCTCCAGCAGCGGCGCCACCTTGCGGCAGGGCCCGCACCACTCGGCCCAGAAGTCGACCAGCACCGGCGTCTGCGACTGGAGTACGTCACTGGCGAAGTTCGCGTCGGTGACCGCCTTGGTTGCTCCCATGGAAAGTGTGCCCTCCTCCGGCCGTGTCCATGTTTCGGTGCGGCCACCGGCCGCGTGGTGCGACGCCCCCGCCGCCGCGGTGCCGGCTCAGCCGGCCAGCGATGCGATGAACCGCTCGGCGTCCAACGCGGCGGCGCACCCCGTGCCCGCCGCCGTGATCGCCTGACGATAGGTGTGGTCGACCAGGTCGCCGGCGGCGAACACCCCGGGCACGCTGGTCCGGGTGCTCGGCGCCTCGACCACGACGTAGCCGTTCTCGTCGAGCTCCACCTCGCCGCGGAACAGCTCGCTGCGCGGCACGTGGCCGATCGCCACGAACACCCCCGACACGTCGAGCACCTTGGCCTCGCCGGTGTGGGTGTTGCGCAGCCGCGCCCCGACGACCTTGCCGTCGGCGCCGAGAATCTCCTCCACCTGGGAGTTCCACTCGACCCGGATCTTGTCGTTCTTGAGCGCCCGCTCCGCCATGATCTTGCTGGCCCGGAACTCGTCGCGGCGGTGCACGATGGTGACCGACTCGGCGAAGCGGGTCAGGAAGGTGGCCTCCTCCATGGCGGAGTCGCCGCCGCCGACCACCGCGACGGGCATGCCCCGGAAGAAGAAGCCGTCACAGGTGGCGCAGGAGGAGACGCCGTGGCCGAGCAGCTCCTGCTCCCCCGGTACGCCGAGCGGACGCCAGGCCGAACCCGTGGCCAGGATCACCGCCCGGGCATGGTACGCCGCGTCTCCCACGTACACCGTCTTGACCTCGTGGCCGGCGACGCCGCCGGTGCCCGCCAGGGCGACCCGGGTCGCGTCGTCGGTCAGGAACTCGGCGCCGAACCGCTCCGCCTGCTTGCGCATGGCGTCCATCAGCTCCGGGCCCATGATGCCCTCGGGGAAGCCGGGGAAGTTCTCCACCTCGGTGGTGGTCATGAGCGCGCCGCCGGACTGGGCCCCTTCGATCACGAAGGGCCGCAGGTTGGCCCGGGCGGCGTAGACGGCCGCGGTGTACCCGGCCGGGCCCGAGCCGATGATGATCAGGTCGCGGACCTCGTCCACTGCCGACTCCCTCAAGTCACGATGCGCGCCAACGGCCGCGCAGGGCAGAACGTCATCGTATGAAGCGGGGATTCCCGGGCGGGCCGGCCGTGGGTGACGTCACGTTCACCGGCGCCGGGCGGGGCCCGGTGTCACCCTACCGGCAGCCGATGCCGGGTGTCCGCGCCGGAGCCCGGTACGCCGCACGCGGGACCGGTCACCCAGACCCACCGGGCGGCCACGGTGTCGGTGAAGACCACGACGAGCGCCGGGGCCCCCTCGTATCGGGCGAAGTCCACCAGCTCGACGGCGACCGCGGCGCGCGGGTGCTCCCGGGCGACCGCGTCCAGGCAGGCGGCGAGAGCCGGCGGCGCGGTCAGCCGGGCCAGGGCGGCATCCGGCGTACCGGCGCGGGCGTCGTCCGGTCCCGCGGCGGGTCCGGGCACCGACGTGCCGTACCCCGTGGCGACCCGCTCGGTGGCGGCGGCGGGCAGCGTGCCGGCGGTGTAGTCCGTGCCGGAGTGGGTCACCCGCCGTGCGCCGAGCTGGGCCAGCGCCCGATCCGGCGTGGTCCGCTCCGCGCTGAACCCGGAGCCCTGCGCGTCCGCGCTGGTCGCCTCGACCGGCCCGCCCGCGCCGGTGGCCCCGTCGTACGCCGGCGAGCGCAGCAGGCCGAGCCCGCCCAGCACGACGACCAGGACGCCGGCCGCGGCGAGGCCGGAGGTGGCCCACCGCCGGGGGAGGCGCCCCGCGCGCGCGGTGCCGTCCGGCCGCCCGGCCGGGCGGCGGCTCCCACCGGGACCAGCCGCGGTCGTCGCCCGGCCCGCCGGCCGACCGCCGCCCGGGCCCGGCGCGGGATCGGCCGCGGCGCGGGACGTGGTGGCTGCGGCGGCGGGGGTGCCCGGCGGCGGTCCGGCGGCGGCGAGGGCCGCGGCGACCCGGCCGGCGAGGTCGTCCGGCATGGGCCCGACGTCGGTGCCCAGCGCACGCAGGTCCTGTCGGACCGACTCGGTGGCGCGGGTGAGTGCGGCGTACGCGGCGGCCCATCGGGGATCCTCGGCCACCCGCAGGGCGGCCGAGTCCTGCGCCCCCTCGGGCAGCGCGCCCCCCACGTAGTCGACCAGCAGGTTCCACTCGTCGTCGGGCAGCCCGAGCCGGGCCGCGTCGCCGTCGTGGTGCTGCCGCCGTGTCACGCCGATCCCTCCTGCTCCACCCCGCCGCCCGCCCCGGGCGCCGGCGTGGCACTTGATGGGACGCCGCCGGCCGGCGGTCGGTTCCCGGCCGGCGTCCCGGTGTCGCGTCCGCCCGCCGAGGGCCGGGCCGACCCGGCGGGGTACGGGCGCAGGTGGCCGAGGGCCACCGCCAGCTTTGCCCGGCCGCGGGCGCAGCGGCTCTTCACCGTGCCCTCCGCCACGCCGAGCATCGCCGCGGCCTCCGCCACCGGATAGCCCTGCACGTCCACCAGGACCAGCGCCGCCCGCTGGTCCACCGGAAGCTCGGCCAGCGCCTGCCGGACGTCCAGCGCCGTGTCCGGGTCGGTGCCGGGGGCGGCCGGCTCCACTCCCCCGGTCTGCCGGCTGCCCGGCTGCGGATCGTGGGTCCCGTCCGGCAGCGGCACGGTGGGGTGGGCCGTCCGGCGGCGGATCCGGTCCAGGCAGGCGTTCACCACGATGCGGTGCAGCCAGGTCGTCACGGCGGACTCGCCCCGGAACCGGCCCGCCGCCCGGTGCGCGGACAGCAGGGCGTCCTGCAGCGCGTCGGCGGCGTCCTCGCGGTCGCCGAGCGTGCGCAGCGCCACCGCCCACAGCCTGTCCCGGTGCCGGGCGACCAGCTCGGCGAACGCCTCGGGATCCCCCTCGGCGTGGGCGCGCAGCAGCTGCTCGTCGCCGCGGCCGAGGTCAGTCACGGCTGCACGATAACGGAGAACCGCCCGTGGCGGCGCGTCCGCGCCGATCAGGCGTCGGGGCCCTCGACGGTGATCTCCTGGATGCCGATATGGAAGCCGCGGCCGTTGTCGTCGGGCATCTCGGTGACCCACACGAGGAGGTACTGGTACCGCTGGTCGGGGTCGAAGTCGCCGAAGGCGTGGGTGGCCCCCGCCACCGTCAGCGGTGCCAGCTCCTTGAACGCGCGGACCAGCTCCTTGTCGCCCGTGGCGGTGCTCGGGTGGTCGCTGGTGCCCCAACGGATCTGGGTACGGGCGCCCGCGGCGCTGAACTGCACCTTCACCGAGCTGATCGCCCGGGGGCTGCCCAGGTTGATCAGGACGCCCATCCCGGGCTTGAGGTTGCCGAACTTGGCGGTGGTGTAGTGGTCGGTCTCCCACTGCGTCTCCGGGTCGCCGTCGACCGTGTGCGCGACGCCGTCCAGCTC
>DATMJT010000142.1:0-17812 GCA_035553735.1 Pilimelia sp. | reverse complement strand
GGCGCGGCGCGCACCGGGCCGGACGGCCGCGAGCCGCTGCTGGAGGTGGACCACGTCACGCTGCGCTTCGGCGGCGTGGTCGCGCTCAACGACGTCCACTTCACGCTCTACAAGGGCGAGATCCTCGGGCTGATCGGTCCGAACGGCGCCGGCAAGACCACCTGCTTCAACGCGATGACGGGGGTCTACAAGCCGACCGAGGGCGAGATCCGGTTCGCCGGACAGCGGATCAGCGGCCGGGCCCGACACAAGATCACGAAGATGGGCATCGCGCGGACGTTCCAGAACATCCGCCTCTTCCCGGAGATGACCGCGCTGGAGAACGTGATGGTCGGCTGCGACGCCCACCACAAGACCAGTGCGGTCTCCGCGCTGCTGCGGCTGCCGCGGTACTGGCGGGAGGAGCGCTCGGGGCGGGACCGCGCGCACGACCTGCTGCGGTTCGTCGGCATCACCAGGCCCGGGGAGCTGGCCCGCAACCTCTCCTACGGCGAGCAGCGCCGCCTGGAGATCGCCCGGGCGCTGGCCACCAGTCCGCAGCTGCTGTGCCTCGACGAGCCGGCGGCCGGGTTCAACCCGGCCGAGAAGGAGGAGCTGCTCCGGCTCATCCGCAAGATCCGGGACAACGGCACGACCGTGCTGTTGATCGAGCACGACATGCGCCTGGTCATGGGGGTCACCGACCGCATCGTGGTGCTGGAGTTCGGCAAGAAGATCGCCGAAGGGCTGCCGGCCGAGGTCCGCGAGGACCCCAAGGTGATCGCGGCCTACCTGGGGGTGCCCACCGATGCTGCTTGAGATCGACAACGTGACGCTGTGCTACGGGCGGATCGAGGCGCTGCACGGCATCAGCCTCACGGTGGGCGAGGGCGAGGTCGTGGCCCTCATCGGTGCCAACGGCGCGGGCAAGACCACCACCATGCGGGCCGTGTCCGGCCTTCGGGCGGTGGCCTCCGGTCAGATCCGGTTCAACGGCGGTGACATCACCAAGCTGCGCGCCGACCGCCGGGTGCTGCTCGGGATCGGCCAGGCGCCCGAGGGCCGGGGCGTCTTCCCGGGCATGACGGTGATGGAGAACCTGGAGATGGGCGCGTACACCCGGCGCGACCGGGCCGGCATCGCCGCCGACCTGGAGCGGGTGTTCACGCTGTTCCCCCGGCTGAAGGAGCGGCGCAAGCAGGCCGGCGGCACGCTGTCCGGCGGCGAGCAGCAGATGCTCGCGGTGGGTCGGGCCCTGATGACCCGACCGAAGCTGCTGCTGCTGGACGAGCCGTCGATGGGCCTGGCCCCGATGCTCATCCAGCAGATCTTCGAGATCATCACGGAGATCAACCAACAGGGCACCACGGTGCTGCTGGTGGAGCAGAACGCCCAGCAGGCGCTGTCCCGGGCGCACCGGGCCTACGTGCTGGAGACCGGCCGGATCGTCAAGGAGGGCACCGGCCAGGAGCTGCTGCACGACCCGGCGGTCAAGGAGGCGTACCTGGGCGTGGCCTAGCGCACCCGACGGCGGGGCCGGCCGGGGGTTGGCTTCGCGGTCGTGCGGTTGTGCGGTGGCGCTATGCGCCATTCGAGGGTTCCCGGGGGTTCCCGCGGTTCGGCGGCCCACACCCGCGCGCCTGCGCCGTGCAGCGTCAGGGGGGCGGACTAGAGTCGCCTGCTGTGACAGAGTCCGCGCCGCGCCTGCTGCTGCTCGACGGCCACTCGCTGGCCTACCGGGCGTTCTTCGCCCTGCCGGTGGAGAACTTCTCCACCACCACCGGGCAGCCCACCAACGCGGTGTACGGCTTCACGTCGATGCTGATCAACATGCTGCGCGACGAGCGGCCCACCCACATCGTGGTGGCCTTCGACGTGTCCCGGCACTCCTTCCGCACCGAGAGCTACGCCGGCTACAAGGCGGGCCGCTCGGAGACCCCGGACGCCTTCGCCGGCCAGGTCAGCCTGGTCCGGGAGGTGCTGGCCGCCCTGCGGATCCCGGTGGTCGCCAAGGAGGGCTACGAGGCCGACGACGTCATCGCCACCCTGGCCTGCCAGGCCCGCGACGCCGGCATGGAGGTGATCATCAGCACCGGCGACCGGGACGCCTTCCAGCTCGTCGACGAGCACATCACCGTGCTCTACCCGGTGCGCGGCGTCTCCGAGGTGTGGCGGATGACCCCCGAGGCGATCCACGCCAAGTACGGTGTGCCCCCGGCGCGCTACCGCGACAAGGCGGCGCTGGTGGGGGAGGCCAGCGACAATCTGCCGGGCGTGCCCGGGGTGGGCGACAAGACCGCGGCCAAGTGGATCGACCAGTACGGCGGTCTGGAGGGCGTGGTGGCCCACGCCGACCAGATCAAGGGCAAGGCCGGCGACAACCTGCGCGCCCACCTGGCCGACGTGCTGCGCAACTACGAGATCAACCGGCTGGTCAGCGACCTGGAGCTGCCGCTGCGCCCGCAGGACGCCCGCTGGCCGGGCTGGGACCGCGAGGCCGTGCACCAGGTCTTCGACGCGCTGGAGTTCCGGGTCCTGCGCGAGCGCCTCTACCAGTACCTGGAGTCGGTCGAGCCGGAGGCCGAGGCCGGCTTCGAGCTGGCCGGCGAGGTGCTGCCCACCGGCGCGGTGGCGGGCTGGCTGGCCGCGCACGCCCCGGCCGGGTCACCGGTCGGCGTGGCGGTCGCCGGCAGCTTCGGCCGGGGCACCGGGCGGCTCACCGGCGTCGCGGTCGCCGCGGCCGACGGGGCCGCCGCCTGGTTCGACCCGGTGGCGCTGGACCCGGCCGACGACGCGGCGGTGGCCGGCTGGCTGGCCGCCGCCGACCGGCCGAAGGTGCTGCACGACGCCAAGCCGGCGCTGCTGGCCTTCGCCGCGCACGGCTGGCCGCTGGGCGGGCTGCACCGGGACACCGCCCTGGCGGCCTACCTGGCCCGCCCCGACCAGCGCGCCTACGACCTCACCGACCTGGCCCTGCGCTACCTGCACCGGGAGCTGCGGGTCGAGGCCCCCGACGACGGCCAGCTGACCCTCGACGGCCTCGGCGACGACGACGGCGCCGCCGAGCGGCAGCTCATGCTGCGCGCCCGGGCCACGCTGGACCTGGCCGACGCCCTGGACGCGGAGCTGGCCCGCGCCGGGGGCGACGCGCAGCGGCTGCTGGCCGAGGTGGAGCAGCCGCTGGTGCGGGTGCTGGCCGACCTGGAGGCGGCCGGCATCGCCGCGGACACCGGCTACCTGTCGGACCTGGAGTCGCACTTCGCCGCCGAGGTCAAGGCGGCGGCGCAGGCCGCGTACGCGATCGTCGGCCGGGAGTTCAACCTCGGCTCGCCCAAGCAGCTGCAGGAGATCCTGTTCACCGAGCTGGGGCTGCCGAAGACCAAGCGGATCAAGACCGGCTACACCACCGACGCGGACGCCCTCCAGGGCCTGTACGCCCAGACCGGCCACCCGGTGCTGGAGCACCTGCTGCGCCACCGGGACGTGGCCAAGCTCAAGTCCACGGTGGACGGCCTGCTGAAGTCGGTGGCCGACGACGGCCGGATCCACACCACCTTCTTCCAGACCGTGGCCGCCACCGGCCGGCTGTCCTCCACCGACCCCAACCTGCAGAACGTGCCGATCCGCACCGAGGAGGGGCGGCGCATCCGGCGCGCGTTCGTGGTGGGGGACGGGTACGAGAGCCTGCTGACGGCCGACTACAGCCAGATCGAGATGCGCATCATGGCGCACCTGTCGGCGGACCAGGCGCTGATCGAGGCGTTCCAGTCCGGCGCCGACTTCCACGCCGTCACCGCCGCCTCGGTGTTCCGGGTGCCGCTGGCCGAGGTCCACGCCGAGCAGCGCCGTCGGATCAAGGCGATGAACTACGGCCTGGCGTACGGGCTGTCGGCGTTCGGGCTCTCCGGCCAGCTGGGCATCTCCACCGAGGAGGCCCGGGGGCTCATGGAGGAGTACTTCACCCGCTTCGGCGGGGTGCGCGACTACCTGCACCGGGTGGTCGAGCAGGCGCGGCGCGACGGCTACACCAGCACCGTGCTGGGCCGCCGCCGCTACCTGCCCGACCTGGTCAGCGACAACCGGCAGCGCCGCGAGATGGCCGAGCGGATGGCGCTCAACGCCCCGATCCAGGGCTCGGCCGCCGACCTGATCAAGGTGGCGATGCTGCGCGTGGACGGGGCGCTGCGCGCCTCGGGGCTGCGCTCCCGGATGCTGCTGCAGGTGCACGACGAGCTGGTCTTCGAGGTGGCGCCCGGTGAGCGGGCGGCGCTGGAGGAGCTGGTCCGCCGCGAGATGGGCGCGGCGTACCCGTTGTCGGTGCCCCTGGAGGTGTCGGTCGGCGCCGGCCGGGACTGGGACAGCGCCGACCACTGAGCCGCCGCACTCGGCACGCCCGCCGGTCCCGGTGCGCGACCGCCCGCGCGCCGCCGGCCGGTCCGTTCCGGGCGCGACCGCCTGCGCCGCCGGCCGGTCGGCGCGGCCGGTTACGGAGTGATCTCGTTGATCGACAGGGTGAGCGCGAAGGGTTCGGTGAGGGTGATCTCGTCCGCGCTGTCGGTCACCAGCTCGTACTCGCGGCGGCCGCTGGGGCCCGGGCGGTCGGCGAGGCGGTAGGCGTAGAGGTGGATCGGGTCCTGCTCGATGCGCCAGTAGTGGTGGATGCCGGCGGCGGCGTACTCCGCGGGCTTGGCGAACCGGTCGGTGCGGCGGGTCCCCGGCGACACCACCTCGACGGCCAGGAGCACCTGTTCGGGCAGCAGCAGCGACTTGGCCAGGTCGACGTCACGAACCCGCAGCAGCACGTCGGGCTGCCGGGCGGTGTCGGCCGCCAGGGCCACCTGGACCGCCTGGGTGGCCGTCAGGTCGGCCGGCGCGTGGTCGGTCAGCCAGCGGCACAGGAGGAACGCGATGTGCTGGTGGCCGAGCGAGGGCGAGGGGGTCACGTGCAGGACTCCGTCGACGAGTTCGACACGGGGCGCGCCCGGAGGAAGGGCGAGCAGGTCTTCGAGCGTGTGGTCCGCGCGGCTCTGCCGCACCGGGTCGGGGTGCCACGGCGCGGGCGGGTGGGCGATCGGCTCGGCGCTCACGGCTTCAGGCTACCGCCACGCGGCCGGTGGTGCGGCCCCTCAAGGGCCGGGCCTGTCGGCCACGAAGATGGCCGTACCCGGGAAGAGCCGGCCGCGCAGCGGGCTCCACTGGCCCCACTGCCGGTCGTGCCCTGCCGGCCACTCCGGCTCGACCAGGTCGCGCAGCACGAAGCCGGCCGCCACCAGCTCCCGGACGCGGTCGCCCAGGGTGCGGTGCTGCTCGACGTAGGTCGGGGTGCCGGCGGCGTCCTGCTCCACGTAGGGCCGCCGGTCGAAGTAGGAGTGCACCGCGACGAGGCCGCGCTCGCCGGGGTCGTCGAGGAAGACCCAGCGCATCGGGTGCGTGACGGAGAAGACCCAGCGCCCGCCGGGCCGCAACACCCGGAACACCTCCCGCATGACCGCGGCGGAGTCCGCCACGAACGGGATCGCGCCGAACGCCGTGCAGGCGACGTCGAAGCTGCCGGAGCGCAGGGGCAGCGCCAGCGCGTCGCCCTGCACCAGCGGCACCCGTACCCCGCAGGCCGCGGCCGCCCGGGCGGCGTGCCGCAGCATCCCCGCGGACAGGTCCAGGGCCACCACCCGGGCGCCCTGGCGGGCCAGCCAGCGGGCCCCCGCGGCGGCGCCGCAACCCAGCTCGAGTACCCGCCGGCCGGCGACCTCGCCGAGCAGGCCGGCGTCGGCCTCGCGCAGCCCCTCGGGGCACCAGACGAGGTCCGCCGCGCCCAGGAAGGCGCCGTGCTCGGCCTGGTAGTCGTCGGCCTCGGCGTCCCACCAGCGGCGGTTGGCGCGGCGGCTCTCCGCGTCGGTGACCGGTCGCCGGGTGACCCCCGGGCCGGTCCCGGCGCCGGCCGGCGGCGGGTCGTCGGTGGCCGGCGCGCTGCCGCCGGGGGTGGGGTCGCTCGGGTGCGGCACGCCGCCAGGCTACGGCGCCGCCCCGGCGGGGCGCGGGCCACCGGGTGCCCCGCCGCGCGGGGCGTTCGCCGCCGCCACATCGTGCGGGGTATTCCCGGCCACGCCGTGCCGGAGGGCTTGCACGCTGTGGTAATGCGCACGGTAAGCTGTTCGATGCGCTCGCGGATCGGTGTGCCTCGGCAGGGAGAGGTCCGCGGTCGCTGGCGCTCCACGATCGCCTTCGCTCCACAGCTCCTCCCACCGGCCGCCCGGCGGGTCGGGCGGAGCGGGCGGATCGGGCGGGTGTCCGGCGGCAGGTCCGTGGGCACGGCAGGTCACCGCGACATCATCCGTTCGGAGCAACAGCCCACATGACGAGCAGCATCGAGGCCACCTCGAGCGCCACCAAGGTCACCATCGACGACCTCGGCACCGAGGAGGCCTTCCTCGCCGCGATCGACGAGACCATCAAGTACTTCAACGACGGCGACATTGTCGAAGGCACCGTCGTCAAGGTCGATCGGGACGAGGTCCTGCTCGACATCGGCTACAAGACCGAGGGGGTCATCCCCTCGCGCGAGCTGTCGATCAAGCACGACGTGGACCCCGCCGAGGTGGTGTCCGTCGGTGACCACATCGAGGCCCTTGTCCTCCAGAAGGAGGACAAGGAGGGCCGGCTGATCCTCTCGAAGAAGCGGGCGCAGTACGAGCGCGCCTGGGGCACCATCGAGAAGATCAAGGACGAGGACGGCGTGGTGCGCGGCTCCGTCATCGAGGTGGTCAAGGGTGGCCTCATCCTCGACATCGGGCTGCGGGGCTTCCTGCCCGCCTCCCTGGTCGAGATGCGCCGCGTGCGTGACCTGCAGCCGTACGTGGGCCGAGAGCTGGAAGCCAAGATCATCGAGCTGGACAAGAACCGCAACAACGTGGTGCTGTCCCGCCGGGCCTGGCTGGAGCAGACGCAGTCCGAGGTGCGCACCGAGTTCCTCAACAAGCTCCAGAAGGGCCAGGTCCGCAAGGGCGTCGTGTCCTCGATCGTCAACTTCGGCGCGTTCGTGGACCTGGGCGGCGTCGACGGCCTGGTGCACGTCTCCGAGCTGTCCTGGAAGCACATCGACCACCCGTCCGAGGTCGTCGAGGTCGGCCAGGAGGTCGAGGTCGAGGTGCTGGACGTCGACCTGGACCGCGAGCGGGTCTCGCTGTCGCTGAAGGCGACCCAGGAGGACCCGTGGCGGCAGTTCGCCCGGACCCACGCGATCCAGCAGATCGTGCCGGGCAAGGTCACCAAGCTGGTGCCGTTCGGCGCGTTCGTCCGGGTGGACGACGGCATCGAGGGCCTGGTGCACATCTCCGAGCTGGCCGAGCGCCACGTGGAGATCCCCGAGCAGGTCGTCCAGGTCGGCTCCGACGTCATGGTCAAGGTCATCGACATCGACCTGGAGCGCCGGCGGATCTCGCTGTCGCTCAAGCAGGCCAACGAGGGCTTCGTCGAGGGCGAGGAGCACTTCGACCCCACCCTCTACGGCATGGCGGCGACCTACGACGCCGAGGGCAACTACATCTACCCCGAGGGCTTCGACCCGGAGACCGGCGAGTGGCTCGAGGGCTACGAGAAGCAGCGGGAGGCCTGGGAGCAGCAGTACGCCGAGGCTCGCACCCGCTGGGAGGCCCACACCAAGCAGGTGCAGACGGCGCGGGCGGCCGACGCCGACGCCGTGGCGGGTACCGGGGCGCCGGCCGGCGGCGGGGCCACCTCGTCGTCCAGCCCGGCGGTGGCCCGCCCGGCCGAGGAGCCGGCCGGGACGCTGGCCACGGACGAGGCGCTGGCCGCCCTGCGGGAGAAGCTGGCGGGCGGCAAGAGCTGAGTCGCCGATCAGCCTCGACAGGCCCCGCCGGTGCGTCCGGCGGGGCCTGTCGCCTTCGGGCCCGCGCGCTCATCCGGCCTGCGGCCGCCCGGCCGCGCGCTCGGGGCCGCCCGGTCCGCGCGGGTGAGGGCCGCCTCGTCCGCGTGAGTCAGGGCCGCCCCATCTGCGCGAAGGCGGCCGCTCCGGTGGCGGCGAACCAGCCGCTCACCAGGACGGTGACGATCAGAACGGTCAGCGTCGCGTAGCGCGAGAGCGCCTCGCCGGTCAGCGGCCCCGGCCGGCGCGCGTGCCGCGGCCGCCGCCCCCACGGCCCGCCGCCCGCGGCCCGTGCAGGCCGCGCCGCGGCGCCGGGGCGCCGGATCGGGCCCGGCCGGTAGGGCCGCAGGCCCGGGGTACCGGCCCGGTGTCGGCCCCGCGGCCGCAGCCGCGCGGCGTGGCACACGATGACGTACGCGCGGTGGGTAGGCATGACTGCCTCCTAGGACTCGCCCGTCGGGACCAATTTGTCGGAATTTATCGGCTCCACGGCGGGCGCCCGGGGAGCCACGCCCGGACGCGGGGCAACATCGGGTCACCGGTCCGCGCGCCGGTGCGGTTGACTGTCGGCGTGCTCAGGATCGGACTCACCGGCGGCATCGGCGCCGGCAAGAGCGCGGTCGCCGCGCGACTGGCGTCCCGCGGGGCCGTGGTGATCGACGCCGACCGGCTCGCCCGCGCCGTGGTCGCGCCCGGCACGTCGGGGCTGCGGGAGGTGGTGGACGCGTTCGGGCCGGGCGTGCTGGCCGCCGACGGGGGGCTCGACCGGCGGGCGCTGGGCACCCTGGTGTTCCGTGACCCCGCCGCCCGGCAACGCCTGGAGAGGATCATCCATCCCCGGGTGCGGGCGCGTACCGACGAGCTGACCGCGGCCGCGCCGGCGGACGCGATCGTGGTCAACGACGTGCCGCTGCTGGTCGAGGCGGGCCTGGCCCCGGCGTACCACCTGGTGATCGTGGTGACCGCCGAGGCGGGGCTGCGGGTGGCCCGCCTGGTCCGCACCCGCGGGTTCACCGAGCCGGAGGCGTACGCCCGCATCCGCGCCCAGGCCGACGACGCCCGGCGGGCCGCCGCCGCCGACGTGCTGCTGGCCAACGACGCCGACCTGGCCGCGCTGCACGACCGGGTCGATGCGCTGTGGCGCGACCGGCTGCTGCCGTACGAGGGGAACCTGCGCGCCGGCCGGGTCGCCCGGCCCTGGGCCGGACCGGCCGACGACCGGCCGGACTGGGCGGGGCGGTTCGCCCGGCTCGCCGCCCGGGTCCGGTACGCCTGTACGGACCTGGTGGTCCGCGCCGACCACATCGGGCCGACCGCGCTGCCCGAGCCGCTCGCCGCCGGCCCGGCCGATCAGCTGCTCGACGTCCAGCTGGGCCTGGCCACCGCCGCCGACGCCGAGCGGGTCGCGCCGCTGCTGGCCCGGGCCGGCTTCCCGGCCGAGCCGGTGCAGCGCCCGGTGGGCGGCCCGGTGCCGCTGCCGGAGCCGCGGCACGGCAGCGCGGACCCCGGCAACCCCGCCCGCCTGCACCTGCGGGTGGTCGGCACGCCGGCCTGGCGGCGCCCCCTGCTGGTCCGGGACTGGCTGCGGGCGGAGCCGGACGCCGGGCGGTCGCTGCTGCGGCGCGGCCCCGGCGGCCACGGCGCGGGGGCCGGGCTGGCGGAGGCCGAGAGCTGGGCGAGGCGGACCGGCTGGCGCCCGGCGCCGTGACCCGGCGCCCGCAGATCCGGCGCCCGCAGGTCCGGCGCCCGCAGGTCCGGCGCGCCGGCGGCGTCCGTCGAAGGGCCGCGGGCACCCGCCCGGGCCAGGCCCGCAGGGGAGCTCAGCGGCCGACGCTGAGGCGGGGCACCCGGCCGGGCAGCACATCGGCCTGGGCGAAGCCACCGGACCGGGTCCGCAGCTCCAGCCGGCGCAGCACCCCCGCGCCGTCCACCCAGTAGCGCAGCCGCGCGGCGCCCGGCCGCACGCCGCGCTCGGCCTCCTTGCGCACCTCGTACACCGTGACCGCCGCGCCGGCCAGCACGTCGCCGCGCAGGCGGTGCGCGACCGGCTGCCGCGCCGCGCCCTCCTGGCGGCCGCGCAGCCCGGCCAGCAGCAGCTCGTTGAGCAGCAGGTCGAGATCGAAACCGCCGTGGGCGTCGCGGCGGGTCGGCCACGCCGCGAACTGCCAGCCGGCGCCCGGCGCGGGCAGCGGGGGCCGGGCGGCCCGGGTCCGCGGCGCGGCGCGGGTCGCCACGCCGGTCCGGTCGGCCCACAGCAGCCGGGCCCGCTGTGCGCCCGGCTCGGTGACCCGCAGGTACGCGACGCTGTCCCGCCAGTCCAGCCAGCCGGCCGCCGTGTGCGCGCCGGTCGTCGTCGGCAGGGTGATCCGCAGTCGGCCGCCCCCGGCGGCGTGGTTGCGCCGGCGCAGCTGGGCGAGCACGGCCGACTCGGCGGCGGTGACCGGGCGGGGCGCCACCGGGGCCCCGCCGAGCGCGGCGACCAGCCCCGGCGAGCGCCGGTCCCCGCGGTTCAGGTCCACCCGGACCGGCAGGCCGCGGGCGAGCAGCGCCTCCACCCGGTGCACCCTGGCCCGGTCGTCCAGCCAGTACTGCACGGCCCCGCCCATCGCGGCGAGCCGGGCCGGTGCGTCCGGCCCGGCGGTGTGGCCCGACCCGGTGGCGCCGGGTGCGGCCCGCGGGGCGGACGGCACCGCCGGGCCGAGCACGACGTCGACGTCGACGCCGGCGGCCCGGTCGCGGCGCAGCCACCGCGCCTCGCTGTGGGCCAGCAGCCCGGCGTCGTCGCGGGCCGGGTGACCCATCGCGAACAGCAGCGCCAGGAGGGCGTCCAGGGGCGTCGCGGCGGGGTCCGCCGGTCGGACCGTCCACCGGTCCGGCGGCGGCGCGACCGGCGGGGTGGCCGCGGAACCGCGGGCAGCCGCCTGCGGCCGGGTGGCGACGAGGCCGGGTACGGCCTGCACGAGCACCGCCTCGGACAGGCCCGGGGGCGCCCCCGAGCCGGGCGGGCGGACGGACAGGTAGGCCATGGGCCGGGCCCAGTCCACCCAGCCGGCCAGGCGGACCTCGCGGTCGCGCGGGCCGATCACGGCGTGCAGCCCGGCCCGGGCGTCGCGGTGGTTCTCCAGCCGCATCCCGGCGAGCCGCCGCGCCTCGGCGGGCGACAGCGGGCGGGCCTCGCTGCCCGACCCGGCGGCTCCGCACGAGACCAGGCCGTGGGCCAGGGCCGCGACGGCGCTGGCCGCGAGCAACCCGGACATGATCGTCGCCAGCGTGCGGCGGCGGTCCGGGAGGCGAGGTCGCCGGCGGCGTGGCGCGGGGCGGCTGGGCGCGGGGCGGCTGGTCGCGGTCACGCCGGTTGAACGCGCGGCCCCGCGGCGAGGTGACGACCGCGTGGGCCGCGGAGCGTGCGGCCCTGTGGCGAGGTGACGACCGCGTGGGCCGCGGAGCGTGCGGCCCCGCGGCGAGAGATGACCGCGTGAGCCGCCGCGCCCTGTCGGCGCGTCCGCGGGTCCCGGCGTCACCGTCGGATCGAGGGGCGCTCGCGGCGGCCGGCAGGCGCGTTGCGCCCCGCAGGGTGCGCTCGCCGACGCTGCTTGCGTCGGGGCAGCTACCCCACGCCGGACGGGACCGGCCGGATAGCGCCGGGTTCGCCCGGTCGGCCGCCGCGAGCGGCCTACCCCGACCACGCTAACCAAGTCGTGCGCGGCAGACAACGGGATATCGACGCCGATCGTGCCCGGTGGTCGGCCGGTGTGCCGGGGGCTGTCGGCCCCCCGGCGTACGGTGGTGCACATGGCGCTCGACATCCCCCGCGTGGACGGCCGGTTGCAGGTGGTCAGCGAGTACCGCCCGGCTGGTGACCAGCCCGCGGCGATCGAGGAGCTGGCGCGCCGGGTGCGCCGCGGCGACCGGCACACCGTGCTGCTGGGCGCCACCGGCACCGGCAAGAGCGCCACGACGGCGTGGTTGGTGGAGCGGCTGCAGCGCCCGACGCTCGTGCTGGCCCCCAACAAGACCCTGTGCGCGCAGCTCGCCAAGGAGTTCCGCGAGCTGATGCCGCACAACGCGGTGGAGTACTTCGTCTCCTACTACGACTACTACCAGCCTGAGGCGTACATCCCGCAGACCGACACCTACATCGAGAAGGACTCCTCGATCAACGAGGAGGTCGAGCGGCTGCGCCACTCGGCGACGATGTCGCTGCTCACCCGGCGCGACGTGATCGTGGTGGCCACGGTCAGCGCCATCTACGGCCTGGGCACCCCCCAGGAGTACCTGGACCGCTCCGTGCAGGTCCGCGTCGGTCAGGAGCTGGACCGCGACAAGCTGCTGCGCCGGCTGGTCGACATCCAGTACGCCCGCAACGATCTCGCATTCAACCGCGGCACGTTCCGGGTGCGCGGCGACACGCTGGAGATCATCCCGGCGTACGAGGAGCTCGCGGTCCGGATCGAGCTGTTCGGCGACGAGGTCGAGAAGCTGTACTACCTGCACCCGCTGACCGGTGACGTGGTCCGGGAGGTCGACCAGCTGCTCATCTTCCCGGCCACCCACTACGCGGCCGGTCCGGAGCGGATGGAGCGGGCCATTCGGGGCATCGAGGCGGAGCTGGCCGACCGGCTCGCCGAGCTGGAGCAGCAGGGCAGGCTCCTGGAGGCGCAGCGGCTGCGGATGCGCACCACGTACGACATCGAGATGATGCGCCAGGTCGGCTTCTGCTCCGGCATCGAGAACTACTCCCTGCACATCGACGGCCGGAAGCCGGGCAGCCCGCCGCACTGCCTGCTCGACTACTTCCCGGACGACTTCCTCACGGTGATCGACGAGTCGCACGTCACGGTCCCGCAGATCGGCGGCATGTACGAGGGGGACGCCTCGCGCAAGCGGGTCCTGGTCGACCACGGCTTCCGGCTGCCCAGCGCGCGCGACAACCGGCCGCTGCGCTTCGACGAGTTCCTGGAGCGGGTCGGCCAGGTGGTCTACCTGTCGGCCACCCCGGGCGCGTGGGAGCTGGAGCAGGCCGGCGGGGAGGTCGTCGAGCAGGTGATCCGCCCGACCGGCCTGGTCGACCCCGAGGTGGTGGTCAAGCCGACCCGCGGGCAGATCGACGACCTGATGCACGAGATCCGGCTGCGCACCGAGCGTGACGAGCGGGTGCTGGTCACCACGCTCACCAAGAAGATGGCCGAGGACCTCACCGACTACCTGCTGGAGCACGGCATCCGGGTGCGCTACCTGCACTCCGAGGTCGACACGCTGCGCCGGGTGGAGCTGCTGCGGGAGCTGCGCAAGGGCGACTACGACGTGCTGGTCGGCATCAACCTGCTCCGGGAGGGCCTGGACCTGCCGGAGGTGTCGCTGGTGGCGATCCTGGACGCCGACAAGGAGGGGTTCCTGCGCAGCGGGCGGTCGCTGATCCAGACCATCGGGCGGGCCGCGCGCAACGTCTCGGGCCAGGTGCACATGTACGCCGACAAGGTGACCCCATCGATGGCCGAGGCCATCGAGGAGACGAACCGGCGCCGGGCAAAGCAGATCGCGTACAACGAGGCCCGCGGCATCTCGCCGGAACCGCTCCGCAAGAAGATCCACGACATCCTGGACGACATCTACCGGGAGGCCGACGACACCGCCGGCGCCCTGGCCGGGCACGGCCCCGGTGGGGCCATCGTCGGCGGGGCCGGGCGGCAGATGTCGCGGGGCAAGGCGCCGGTGCCGGAGACCCGCTCGCGCGCCACGGCCGCGACACCCTCCCGCGCCGGGATGGCGCGGGCCGACCTGGCCCAGCTCATCCAGGAGCTGAACGACCAGATGCTGGCCGCGGCGCGCGAGCTGCAGTTCGAGTTGGCCGCCCGGATCCGGGACGAGATCGCCGAGCTGAAGAAGGAGCTACGGGCCATGGACGTCGCCGGGGTGCGCTGACCGGCGCCGCGACCGCGGGTCCGACCGCTGTGGTGCCGTGAGCCCGCGGTGCGGCCGGGACGGGGTTGTCCGGGTGCCGGCGGTGGTCGGGGTCCGGCGGTGGTCCGGGTGCGGGTCAGGCCGGCGGCACGTCGGGGTGGGCCCGCTGCCGGCGGTGGCCCGGCCGCCGGCCAGGCGGCGCGCCGGTCAGGCCGGCGGCACGTCGATGAAGTGCTCGACCCGCGGCGGCGCCGCGAAGTACGGGCCGATCAGCCCCCGCCAGGTGGTGAACCGGTCGCTGGCGCGAAAGTTCCGCTCGTGCGCGTCGACGGAGTCCCACTCGACCAGCAGCACGAACCGGCTCGGCGACTCGATGCCCCGGGTCATCCGCACGGTGCGGCAGCCCGGGGTGCCGGCGAGCACCTCGTGCCCCTTGGCGTAGGCGGCGGCGAAGTCGTCCTCCTGACCGGGGCGGACGTCGATCAGGGCAATCTCCAGAACCATGGCCAGAGCGTGCCACGGGGCCGTGCCGGGGGCGACGGCGGCCCGCCGGGCCCGGCGCCGCGCACGCCCCCACGGGCACGCGGCTGCGGCGCGCGCCGCCGGGGGCCGTCCGGCGGGGTCGTCGGCGGCAGCGCCGGACGGCGGGTCGTTCGACCGCAGCGCGTCCGTACGCAGCCAGCTAGCCTCCTAGGACGGCGTGAGGCCGTGTGGCAGCCCTCGCATGCGGACGCGCGGCGGGTAGGGAACAATGGCGCTGGAGGAGGGGAGTATTCCCTCGCGGCGGTGTCGTCAACACGATCGCCGGCCGGCGCGTCCGGTCGAGATCCGGCGCCGCCGGTCACCGGCCCCCGCCACCTCGGCGGCCCGTGGCGGAAGAGACCTCCGACAGTCACCACAAGCGGCATCGCCACGCCCCGGCGCGAGCTTTCGCGCGCCGGCCGGCGCGGCGATCTCGTGTGTCTGCCGGAGGTTTCGTTGAACGTGTCCACCTGGGCGTGGGTCGTCACGCTCGTCGGGCTGACCGCCCTGCTGCTGGCGGATCTCGTGATCGTGGGCCGTCGTCCGCACGAGCCGAGCATGCGGGAGTCCGCGGCCTGGGTCACCTTCTACGTGACCCTGGCCCTGTTGTTCGGCGTCGGCATCTGGCTCACCTCCGGCGCGCGGTACGCGGGGGAGTTCTACGCCGGCTGGCTGACCGAGTACAGCCTGTCGGTGGACAACCTGTTCGTCTTCGTGGTGATCATGGCGCGCTTCGCCGTGCCGCGGGCGTACCAGCAGAAGGTGCTGCTCATCGGCATCGTGCTGGCGCTGCTGATGCGCGGGGCGTTCATCGCCGCCGGCGCGGCGCTGATCAGCGAGTTCATCTGGGTGTTCTACATCTTCGGCGCGTTCCTGATCTACACGGCGATCAACCTCGCCCGGCACGGCGAGACCGACGAGACCGACTTCAAGGAGAACCTGCTCATCCGGTGGAGCCGGCGGGCGCTGCGGGTCGCGCCGACCTACGCCGGCGCCCGCCTGACCACGCGCAACGCCCTGGGCCGTCGGGTCTTCACCCCGATGCTGATCGTGATGATCGCGATCGGCACGACGGATCTGATCTTCGCGCTCGACTCCATTCCGGCGATCTTCGGGCTCACCGAGGAGCCGTACCTGGTGTTCACCGCCAACGTGTTCGCGCTGATGGGCCTGCGGCAGCTCTACTTCCTGCTCGGCGGCCTGCTCGACCGGTTGGTCTACCTGACGGTCGGGCTGGCGGTGGTGCTCGGCTTCATCGGGGTCAAGCTCATGCTGGAGGCGCTGGCGGACAACAACGTGCCGTTCATCAACGGCGGCGAGCCCGTCGGGTGGGCGCCGCACGTGCCGATCTGGCTCTCCCTCACCGTCATCATCGGCACCCTGGTCGTGGCCACCGTCGCCAGCCTCGCGAAGACCTCCCGGGACCGTCGCCTCGCCGCGTCGGTCAAGCCCGGGGGCTGACGCCGGGGACGCGCCGGCGTCACGGCCTGCTGGTGCCGCCGGGTGTCACGCCCCCGGGTGCTCGCCGGCAGGCGTCACGCCTGCTGGTGCTTGCGCCGGGCCGCGAGCCGGCCGCGCTGGGTCTGGTCCAGGATCACCTTGCGCAGCCGGATCGCCGCCGGCGTGACCTCGACGCACTCGTCCTCGCGGCAGAACTCCAGCGCCTGCTCCAGCGACAGCCTGCGCGGCGGGATCAGCTTCTCGGTCTCCTCGGCCGTGGAGGAGCGCATGTTGGTGAGCTTCTTCTCCTTGGTGATGTTGACGTCCATGTCGTCGGCACGGGAGTTCTCCCCGACGATCATGCCTTCGTACACCTCGGTCGACGGCTCGACGAACAGCGAGCCGCGCTCCTGAAGGTTGGTCATGGCGAACGCGGTTACCACGCCGGCACGGTCGGCCACCAGCGAGCCGCTGTTGCGGGTGCGCAGCTCGCCGAACCACGGCTCGTAGCGTTCGAAGACGTGGTGCAGGATTCCGGTGCCGCGCGTCTCGGTGAGGAACTCGGTCCGGAAGCCGATCAGCCCCCGGGCGGGCACCAGCCACTCCATCCGCACCCAGCCGGTGCCGTGGTTGACCAGCTGCTCCATCCGTCCCTTGCGGGTGGCCAACAGCTGGGTGATGGCGCCGAGGTGCTCCTCCGGGGCGTCGATGGTGAGCCGCTCGACCGGCTCGCACGTCCTGCCGTCGATCTCCCTGGTGACCACCTGGGGCTTGCCCACGGTCAGCTCGTAGGACTCCCGACGCATCTGCTCGACCAGGATGGCCAGCGCCAGCTCGCCGCGGCCCTGCACCTCCCAGGTGTCGGGCCGCTCGGTCGGCAGCACCCGCAGCGAGACGTTGCCGACCAGCTCCTTGTCGAGCCGGTCCTTCACCATCCGGGCGGTGACCTTGGCGCCCTTGACCCGCCCGACCAGCGGCGAGGTGTTGGTCCCGATGGTCATCGAGATCGCCGGTTCGTCCACCGTGATCAGCGGCAGCGGCACCGGGTTGTCGGCGTCCGCCAGCGTCTCGCCGATCATGATCTCCGGGATGCCGGCGATGGCGATGATGTCGCCGGGCCCGGCGCCGTCGGCCGGCTTGCGCTCCAGCCCCTCGGTCATCAGCAGCTCGGCGATGCGCACCTTCTCGACCGTGCCGTTGGCGCGGCACCACGCCACGGTCTGACCCTTGCGGATGGTGCCCTGGCGGACCCGGCACAGCGCCAGCCGGCCGAGGAAGGGCGAGGCGTCCAGGTTGGTGACGTGCGCCTGCAGCGGGGCGTCCTCGTCGTAGGCCGGCGGCGGGATGGTCTCCAACAGCGTGGTGAACAGCGGCTCCAGGGTGGTGCTGTCGTTCGGCACCGAGCCGTCGGCCGGCTGGGTGAGGGAGGCCACCCCGTCGCGGGCACAGGCGTAGACGATGGGGAACTCGATCTGCGCCTCGTCGGCGTCGAGGTCGAGGAACAGCTCGTAGGTGTCGTCGACGACCTCATTGATCCGGGCGTCCGGACGATCCACCTTGTTGATCACCAGGATGATCGGCAGCCGGGCGGCGAGCGCCTTGCGCAGCACGAACCGGGTCTGCGGCAGCGGCCCCTCGCTCGCGTCCACCAGCAGCACGACCCCGTCGACCATGGTGAGGCCGCGCTCCACCTCGCCGCCGAAGTCGGCGTGTCCGGGGGTGTCGATGATGTTGATGGTGACCGGCTCGCCGACGGCCGGCGCGTAGCGGATCGCGGTGTTCTTGGCCAGGATCGTGATGCCCTTCTCCCGCTCCAGGTCCATGGAGTCCATCACCCGGTCGGCGACCTCGGCCCGCGCCGAGAAGGCGCCGCCCTGGCGCAGCATGGCGTCCACGAGGGTGGTCTTGCCGTGGTCGACGTGGGCGATGATCGCGACGTTCCGGAGGTCGGTGCGGGTACGCATACCCACCATCCTTCCGCACCGGCACCGGCCCGCGGTCGCGGGGCGGCAGAGGAGCCGGCGAGCTGTTACGGTGCGGTGTCCACGGGGAGGAGTCGGCATGGGGGTCGGTGGCTGCGTCACGACC
>DATMJT010000141.1:0-11052 GCA_035553735.1 Pilimelia sp. | reverse complement strand
AGGACCACCGCTCGGACCACTGCCCGGCGTGCTGCCCCCGGCTCCGGTGCCTGCCCCGACCGGCGCGGTGGTGGGTCCGATCTTGGGCGGGGTCACCACTCCCGCGCCGGCTCCGCCGGCTGGCCCGGTGCTGGGGCCGCTGCCCACCCCCACGCCGGCTCCGGCGCCAGGACCACCGCTCGGACCACTGCCCGGCGTGCTGCCCCCGGCTCCGGCGCGACTCTCACCCACCAGTACGGGCACCCTCAAGGGCAGTGCGCCGCACAGCGTCCCCGCCGCGGCGCGCCCCAGTGCCCTGCCGCCCGGAGGCGTGATCGGCGGCCCGACCACCGGCCCGCTGGCCCCGACCCAGACCACGCGTTCCGTCCCGCGCGGCGTCAACCCGGTGGGCGGCGTCATCGGCCACCCCGCCACGAGCCCGCACGGCGTCATCGGCCAATCGGGCACCACCACCCGCGGCGCCACCGTGGGCGCCGCGGGATCGACCGCCCCGGCGGGCGGACGGCGGCCCCCGGGCACAGCACCCGGTGCTCCGGCGCGAATCACCGGCATCACCGGCGCGCCCACGGGCAGCAACCTGTCCATCACCGGCGCACAACAATGGACCACCGCCCGCGCTGGGCGGTCGGCAAGCAAGGTCGGACCAACCGACCCGCGGCGCCGCCAGTGGGACCCCGACAACCCTTGGGAGATCGACCAAGGCGTCGACCCGGTCATCCTGCCGCCACCGCCGCCTCCACCGGCCGACCCCGGCCCTGTTATCGGCGGCGCCAGGTGAGGCTGCGGACCACCGCCACCGCCCTGCTAGCGTGCACCGCCACGCTGCTCGTCGCGCCGCCGGCCGCCACAGCGGCCTCAGCGGCGGACCAGGTCCGCGACCGGCAGTGGCACCATCGCTTCCTCAACACCGCCGCGGCACACAGGATCTCCCAAGGGGAGGGCGTCACCGTCGCCGTCATCGACTCGGGCGTCGACCCGCACCGCGACCTACGCAATAACCTGCTCCGCGGCACCGACGTCGTCAAGGGCGGTACCGGTGACGGTCGCGCCGATACCAACGGCCACGGAACCGCCATGGCAAGCCTCATCGCCGCCCACGGCAGAGGCGCATCAGGCGTACTCGGATTAGCACCAAGAGCGCGGGTTCTACCCGTTCGATGCGAAGTCTCCCGCAGCGACAATGGTGCAGACGAACTAGCCAAAGGGATTCGTTGGGCCATCGCCCGGAACGCCAAAGTAATCAGTATTTCATGGGGCGGTAGCAGCTCAGTCGAACTTCTGGAGGCAGTGAACGAGGCAGAAGCTGCAGATGTTGTGATCATAGCGGCCGCTGGGAACAAGCCCGAGGATTCTATCGGCGTCATCTACCCAGCCGCGTTCCGTGGCGTAGTCGCCGTCACAGCAACCGATAGAAGCGGCGAGGCTGCCTCGGTTTCGGTGAAAGGGCGAGAAGTAATCCTAAGCGCACCCGGAACCGACATTCTTAGTGCTGGCATCGAGAACGGTTATCGTCGAGGGACTGGCACCTCACCTGCCACGGCAATTGTGGCCGGTGCCGCGGCGTTGGTGCGCAGCAAGTACCCCGAGCTCTCCGCCAAGGAAGTGATCCACCGGCTGACGGCCACCGCTATCGACAAGGGACCGAAGGGCCGCGACGACCAGTACGGCTATGGGGTGCTGAACCTCGTCGGCGCGCTGACCGCCACCGTTCCCCCGCTGGACGGTGCTCAGCCCAGCGCTTCGACATCGGCAGCCAGCCCGCGGAGCCCATCGACAGCCGCAGCGCAGCCGGGCAGCTCCGCGGCGCCCGGGCAGGCCGGCGGACGGGAAACGGGCTCAGGCAGCTCGTTGGGAATCGTGGTCACCATCGGCGCGATCGCGATAGTAGGACTCCTCGCGGCGGCGTTCGTTGCCATGGTCCACCGCAGGCGCCGACACACCAACGGCATCCCGTGAGAAGCCGGATGGGCTTCGGCGGGCATGTCTACTGATCGAACGGGTTGCTATCCCAACCCAGCCGCCGCATGCGTACCGTGCGTGGCACGCGCCTCGGGCCCGGCGAGACTGAGCCCCACCAAGTGCTTCGAATGCCTGACCCCGCACCGGAACTGTCACCCGGTCGAGGATCGCCGAATGGGGAAGCGGTGATGAGGTGGCGTGTGGACGGTCCCCGGAGGTGCCCGCCGACCGCCCGCTGGTCGTGCGCACCGACCCCCTCCGGTTCTGGCGGTGGATCGGTGGCGCGGCGCTCGGGTGCTACCTGGTGGCTTGCGCGGTGCTTGGAGGAGTTCTGTTCGCGCTGGCCAGTTCACTGAGGATGTCTCCGGCACTTACCGCCTTGATCACAGGCTCACCGCTGGTGGTCTTCCTGGTGATGGTGGCGGTGCCGGTGCTCGTGGTCCGAGGCCGGCTCGTCGGGGACGGGCCCTTGCTGGCCGCAGACCACGCCGGTGTCTGGGTACGCCCGCTGCGGCTCGGCAGCCAGGTGGCGTGGCTGCCGTGGCGGGCGGTTGCCGCGGTGTACGTCACCCGCAAGGGTTTCGAGGACCTCGTCGTCCTCGACCCAGACCCGCGGGCCGGGGTGGTGCCCCTCGGCACGCGACTGACTGTGACCACCCTGATGTCCGACCATACGGCCGGTGAGATCATCGCCGGCATGGTCTCCCTGAGCGGGGGTCGAGTCCCGGTCGACCAGCGCGCCGGGTGATGCGTGCCGACGACCGGCGCAGGCCGGAGGCGGTCTCGCGCATCGCCGAGCGCACTCGCCCACGCGACCACCACCTGTTGCCCCACCGGGTCGATCAAGCCGGGCCGGAAGACGCAGACGCGCGCGCCGTCCATGACCGGACCCACTCCTGCGCGTCGTCCACATCCCTGCCGATCGCCATGCACCCCCAGCCACCACAGGTCGACGCCGGCCGCGAATTCCCGGCAGCCTACCGGCAGTCCGGCGACCGCAGGGGGCGTCGACGTCGTGGCCGACCGGGCCGTCCGGCGGCACGGTACGGTGATCCACCATGGCGTCTCCCGCACGGCCCCGGTTCGTCCTCGCCTCCGCCAGCCCGGCCCGCCGCCAGTTGCTACGCGCCGCCGGCATCGACGCAGAGGTCCTGGTCAGCGGCGTGGACGAGTCCGCCGTGGACGCTCCGGAGGCCCGCGCACTGTGCACCGAGCTGGCACGGCGCAAGGCCACCGCGGTCGCGGGGCGGCTCGACGCCGTACCGCGGCCCGGTGCGGCGGATCCCACCGCGGGCGACGCGGGCGGTACCACCCCGGCGGCGCTGGTGCTGGGCTGTGACTCGGTACTGGAGTTCGACGGGGACATCCTCGGCAAGCCGGCCGACCCCGCGGACGCCACCGCGCGCTGGCGGAGGATGCGGGGGCGCTCCGGTGTGCTGCACACCGGCCACTGCCTCATCGCGCTGCCCGAGGGCCGCAGCGTCGCCGCCGCCTCGGCCACCACGGTGCACTTCGCCCCGGTCACGGACGCCGAGATCGATCGGTACGTCGCCTCCGGCGAGCCGCAGCACGTCGCCGGGGCGTTCACCCTCGACGGCCTCGGCGCGCCGTTCGTGGACCGGATCGAGGGCGATCACGGCACGGTGATCGGCCTCTCGCTGCCCCTGCTGCGTCGCCTCCTGGCCGAGGTCGGTGTGTCGATCACCGATCTGTGGGCCGCGGGCCCCGCGGACGACCGCGGCTGACCATCTCGCCCGCGACCGGATCGCCCGCCACCGGGCGCCGCGCCGGCTCCCGCAACGCGGCTCCCGCAACGTGAGCCCGTCCCGCGACCGCGCTCAGCGGACGCCGCGGGCGAACGCGCGGGACGCCCACACGAGGGCCGCGGCGGTGAGCACGCCGATGATCAGCAACGCCTGCCACACCGCGTCGTCCCCGGGGCGGCCGGCGAACAGCGAGCGGCTGGCGTCCACCGCCCACGAGAACGGGTTCCACTTGGCCACGGTCTGTAGCCACTGCGGGGCGAACGCCAGCGGCAGCAGGATGCCGGACAGCAGCAGGATCGGCTGGGCGAGCGCGTTCACCAGCGGCGCCAGGGCGTCCTCGCTGCGCAGCTTCAGCGCGATGCCGTAGGACACCGCGGACATCATCAGCCCGATCAGCCCGAGCAGCAGGTACGCCAGGAGCACGTCGGCCAGGCTGACCTGCAGGCCGAAGGGCAGCGCCACGACGGTGATGAGCAGCGCCTGCACCAGCAGCGACAGGACGTCGCGCAGCGACCTGCCCAGCAGCAGCGCCAGGCGGCTCACCGGGGTCACCCGGCTGCGTTCGATGACGCCCGCGCGCAGCTCGGCGATGAGCCCGAACCCGACGAACACGGACCCGAAGATCGACAGCATCACGAGCAGGCCGGGGACGAAGATCCGGTACGCCTCGGCGTTGGTGGTGGCGCCCAGCGCAGGCTTGAGCAGGGGCGCGAACAGCAGCAGGAAGTAGAGCGGCTGCACCACGCCGATGATCAACCAGACGGGGTTGCGCAGGACCAGCAGCAGCTGTCGCTGCAGCACCAGCCAGGTGTCGCGCAGGAGCTTCATGGGTGCCTCCGGGTCAGGACTCGCGCAGCGAGCGGCCGGTCTTGGTCAGGAAGACGTCGTCGAGGCTGGGCCGGTGCAGCTCGATGGCGTGCAGGTTCACCGCGGCGCCGTCGAGCACCCGCAGGATCTGCGGGATGACGGTGGCGCCGGCGTCGACGTGGAGCCGCAGGCCGCCCTCCTCCTGGGTTTCCAGCTTGGTCACGTACGGCTGGGCGTCCAGCAGCTCGGCGGCGCGCGGGGTGTCGGCGAGGTCGAGCCCCACGGTGAGCACCTCGCCGTGGATCTCGCGCTTGAGCGCGGCCGGCGTGCCCTCGGCGACGATCCGGCCATGGTCCATGATCGCGATGCGGTCGCAGAGGGCATCGGCCTCGTCGAGGTAGTGCGTGGTGATGAAGACGGTCATGCCCTCGGTGCGCAGCCGGCGCACCTCGTCCCACATGTGTGCGCGGCTCTGCGGGTCCAGGCCGGTGGTCGGCTCGTCCAGGAAGACGATCCTGGGCTCGTGGATGATGCCCAGCGCGATGTCCACCCGACGCCGCTGGCCGCCGGAGTAGGTCTTGCACTTGCGGTCGGCGTACTCGCTGAGCTGGAACGCCGCCAGCGTGCGCTCGGCGCGGGCGACGGCGTCGGCCTTGCCGATGCCGTACATCCGGGCGTGCAGCACCAGCTCCTCCCGGGCGGTGACCTCGTCCCAGGTGCTGCCGCCCTGCGCGACGTAGCCGATGCGCCGGCGCACCTCGCCGGGGCTGCGGCGCAGGTCGGCCCCCGCGATGGTGGCCTCGCCGCCGTCCGGGGCGATCAGCGTGGCGAGCATGCGCAGCGTGGTGGTCTTGCCCGCGCCGTTCGGCCCGAGGAAGCCGAAGATCTCCCCGTCCCGGACGGCCAGGTCCACCCCGCGCACCGCCTCGACGGTCTTGCGCTGCCGCCCCTGCCGGGAACGGAACGACTTGCGCAGTCCCCGCGTCTCGATCATCTGCATGGTTCCCCCTGTCGCGGTCCGGCGGTCCACCGGCCCGGGTCCGCGCGGAACCCTACTCCCACCGGGTGACACGTCACCCGGTTTCCGGCTGGCACCCCGCCGGGCACCCGGCCCGCCACCCGTCGCCGGCCGGACCCGCCATCGGCTCGGCACCCGGCCCGCCACCCGTCGCCGGCCGGGCCGCCCGCCCGGCGCCGCCGCGGGGCCCGCGCCCGACGCGAATGATCAACTCGGCCGATACACTCCGGACAGGGATTGCGGGAGGAGCGTCGTGCGCAAGGTACTCATCGCGAACCGGGGCGAGATCGCCGTCCGCGTCGTCCGGGCCTGCCGGGACGCGGGTCTGGACAGCGTCGCCGTGTATGCCGACCCCGACCGGGACGCACTGCACGTGACGCTCGCCGACGAGGCGTACGCCCTGGGCGGCGCCACCGCGGCGGAGTCCTACCTGCGGATCGACAAGCTGCTGGACGTGGCGGCCCGTTCCGGCGCGGACGCCGTGCACCCCGGCTACGGCTTCCTGTCCGAGAACGCCGACTTCGCACAGGCGGTGCTCGACGCCGGCCTGACGTGGATCGGGCCGTCCCCGCAGGCGATCCGCGACCTGGGCGACAAGGTGACGGCCCGGCACCTCGCCCAGCGGGCCGGCGCGCCGCTGGTGCCGGGCACCTCGGAGCCGGTCGCGGGCCCCGAGGAGGTGGTCGCGTTCGCCGCGGCGCACGGCCTGCCGGTGGCGATCAAGGCGGCGTTCGGCGGCGGCGGACGCGGACTGAAGGTCGCCCGGACGGCGGAGGAGATACCGGAGCTGTTCGCCAGCGCCACCCGCGAGGCGGTCGCCGCCTTCGGCCGGGGTGAGTGCTTCGTGGAGCGCTACCTCGACCAGCCCCGCCACGTCGAGGCGCAGGTGCTGGCGGACCAGCACGGCAACGTCATCGTGGTGGGCACCCGGGACTGCTCGCTCCAGCGCCGGCACCAGAAGCTGGTGGAGGAGGCGCCGGCGCCGTTCCTCTCCGACGAGCAGCGCGAACTGATCCACGCCAGCGCCAAGGCGATCTGCCGCGAGGCCGGGTACCACGGCGCCGGGACGGTGGAGTACCTGGTCGGCCGGGACGGCACGATCTCGTTCCTGGAGGTCAACACCCGCCTCCAGGTGGAGCACCCGGTCACCGAGGAGACGGCCGGCATCGACCTGGTGCGGGAGCAGTTCCGCATCGCGGCGGGACAGCGCCTGCGGTTCACCGAGGATCCGGCGCCCCGCGGCCACTCGATCGAGTTCCGGATCAACGGCGAGGACCCGGGCCGGGGTTTCCTGCCCGCGCCCGGCACGGTCACCGCGCTGCGCCTGCCGGCCGGGCCCGGGGTGCGGGTGGACACCGGGATCGAGGTGGGCAGCGTCGTCGGCGGGAACTTCGACTCGCTGCTGGCGAAGCTGGTCGTCACCGGCGAGACCAGGACGGAGGCGCTGGAGCGGGCCCGGCGGGCGCTGGACGAGTTCGTCCTGGACGGCCTGGCCACCGCCCTGCCGTTCCACCGCCTGGTCGTGCGGGACCCCGCCTTCACCGCGGCGCCGTTCCACGTGCACACCCGGTGGATCGAGACCGAGTGGGACAACACCGTGCCGCCGTACGTGGGCGGGACGTCCCCGGCCGAGCCGGAGGCCCGGGAGACCGTGGTGGTCGAGGTCGCCGGGCGGCGTCTGGAGGTGAGCCTGCCGGCCGGGCTCTCCCGGACCGCCGGGGCCGCCGGCGCCGGGCGGGCGCCGGCCGGGCGGCGGGCCGCGGCGGGACGCCGGTCCGGCGGCGCGGCCAGCGGTGACGCGCTGACCAGCCCCATGCAGGGCACCATCGTGAAGATCGCAGTAGCCGACGGCGACCGGGTGGCCGAGGGGGACCTGGTGGTGGTGCTGGAGGCGATGAAGATGGAGCAGCCGATCAACGCGCACAAGGCCGGGGTGGTCAAGGGCCTGACGGCCGCGGTCGGCGAGGTGGTGCCGGCCGGGGCGACGATCGCGTCGATCACCGACTGAGGGCCGCCACGGGCGGTACCGGGTGCGGGCCGCCCGCCGATCGAGGCTTCGGCATCCGCCGGCGGCCGGGTCGGGCGATTATGGCCTGATGCGGTTTCTCTCCGGCGCGGCGCCCGCGCACGACCTGACGTACAGCGACGTGTTCCTGGCCCCCGCCCGGTCCGCCGTCGCGTCCCGGATGGACGTCGACCTGAGCACCGACGACGGCACCGGCACCACGGTGCCGGTCGTGGTGGCGAACATGACCGCGGTGGCCGGGCGCCGGATGGCCGAGACCGTCGCCCGACGCGGTGCGGTGGCGGTCATCCCGCAGGACATCCCGATCGACGTGGTCACCGAGGTCGTCGCCTGGGTGAAGCAGCGGCACCTGGTGCACGACACGCCGATCCGGCTGGGCCCCACCGACACCGTCGGCGAGGCGATCCACCTGCTGCCCAAACGGGCGCACGGCGCGGTGGTCGTGGTGGACGACGACAGCCGCCCGGTGGGTGTGGTGACCGAAGTGGACTGCCAGGGCGTGGACCGGTTCGCCCAGCTGCGGCACGTCATGTCCACCGGGCTGCTGACCATCCCGGTCGACGCCGACCCGGTCCGCGCCTACGACCTGCTCAGCCGGGGCCGGCACCGGCTGGCCCCGGTGGTGGACAACGACGGGCGCCTGGTCGGGCTGCTCACCCGCAGGGGCGCCCTGCGGGCCACCCTCTACCGCCCGGCCCGCGACGCCGCCGGGCGGCTGCGGGTGGGTGCGGCCGTCGGCATCAACGGCGACGTGGCGGGCAAGGCCGCCGCGCTGCTGGCGGCCGGCGTGGACGTGCTGGTGGTGGACACCGCGCACGGCCACCAGGAGCGGATGCTCGCCGCGCTGCGGGCGGTCCGGGCCCTGGAGCCCGCCGTGCCGGTGGCGGCCGGCAACGTGGTGACGGCGGAGGGGGTACGGGACCTCGTCGCCGCGGGCGCCGACATCGTCAAGGTCGGCGTGGGGCCGGGCGCGATGTGCACCACCCGGATGATGACCGGCGTGGGCCGCCCCCAGTTCTCCGCCGTGCTGGACTGCGCCGCCGCGGCGCGGGACCTCGGCCGGCACGTGTGGGCCGACGGCGGGGTCCGCCATCCGCGGGACGTGGCGCTGGCCCTGGCGGCCGGCGCGTCCAACGTCATGATCGGCTCCTGGTTCGCCGGCACGTACGAGTCCCCCGGTGACCTGTACACCGACGCCGACGGGCGGCGCTACAAGGAGAGCTTCGGGATGGCCTCCGCCCGCGCGGTGAACGCCCGCACCGCCGACGACAGTCCGTTCGAGCGGGCCCGCCGGGCGGTCTTCGAGGAGGGGATCTCGCGGGCCCGGATGTACCTGGACCCGCAGCGCCCCGGCGTGGAGGACCTGCTGGACACCCTGGTCGCCGGGCTGCGCAGCGCCTGCGCGTACGCGGGCGCGCGGACGCTGGCGGAGCTGCACGCGCGGGCGGTCGTCGGGGTGCAGAGCCCCGCCGGGTACGCCGAGGGCAAGGCGCTGCCGGCCGGCTGGTGAGCCGACCCGCCGGCCCGGCGCCGCAACCGCCCGGCGGGGCCGCCAGCCCGCCGCCGCAAGCGCCCGGCCGACCCGCCGACCCGCCGGCCCGCCGCCGCCACCGCCCGGCCGGGCCGCCCGAGGGCCGCCGCCGGGGGTCGGGCCACCCGCCACCACACGGGCGGCGGCGGACGTGTGTCCACGGCGGCCGGCGGGCGTCACTCCAGCGCGCGCAGCATCAGCTGGCGGGCGGCCTCGGCGATCGAGCCGGACAGCGACGGGTAGATCGTGATGGTGTGGGCCAGCTGGTTCACCGTGAGGTTGTTCTCCACGGCCAGGGCGATCGGCATGATCAGCTCGCTGGCCCGGGGCGCCACCACCACCCCGCCGATGATCTGGCCGGTGGCCGGTCGGCAGAACAGCTTCACGAAGCCGTCCGTCACGTCGGCCATCTTGGCCCGGGCGTTGCCGGCCAACGGCAGCATGACGGCCCGCGCCGGCACCCGGCCCGCGTCCACCTCGTCCTGGGACACCCCCACCGTGGCCAGCTCGGGATCGGTGAACACGTTCGCGGCGACCGTGCGCAGCCGCAGCGGGGTGACCGCCTCGCCCAGGGCGTGCCACATGGCGATCCGCCCCTGCATGGCCGCCACGCTGGCCAGCGCCAGCACCCCCGTGCAGTCGCCGGCGCCGTAGATGCCGGGCACGTTGGTGCGCGACACCCGGTCCACCGACAGGTAGCCGCCGGGCGCCACCGTGACGCCGTACTCGGCCAGCCCCAGACCCTCGGTGTTGGGCACCGAGCCGACCGTGATCAGCGCGTGCGAGCCGGCCACCGTACGCCCGTCGGCCAGCTCGACCTCCACCCCGTCGCCGGTGCGGCGCACCGCCTGCGCCCGCGAGTTGTTGAGGATGGTCATGCCGCGGGCGCGGAAGACCCGCTCGATGGCCATGGCGGCGTCGGCGTCCTCGTGCGGCATGACCCGGTCCCGGCTGGAGACCAGGGTGACGGGCACCCCCATGGCCAGGTAGGCGCTGGCGAACTCCGCGCCCGTGACGCCGGAGCCGACCACGACCAGGTGCTCGGGCAGCTCCGGCAGGTCGTACACCTGCCGCCAGGTGAGGATCCGCTCGCCGTCCGGCACGGCGGTGGGCAGCACCCGCGGCGTCGCCCCGGTGGCGATCAGCACCGTGCCGGCGTCCAGGGTGAACGGCGGGCTTCCGTCGCTCGGCGTGACCACCACCCGGTGGGTGTGGCCCAGGGTGTCCTCGCCCAGCCGGGCGGTGCCGGCGACGACCGTGACCCCCGCCTTGACCAGCTTCGCCTGGATGTCGGCCGACTGGGCCAGGGCCAGCCGCTTCACCCGGGCGTGCACCGCGGACGCGTCGACCCGGACCGCCTCCAGGCCGCCGGAGTGGACCCCGAACTCCTCGGTGTCCCGGTATCCGGTGACCACCTCGGAGCTGGCGATGAACGTCTTGGAGGGGACGCAGTCGGACAGCACGCAGGCGCCGCCGGCGCCCTGCGCCTCGACGACGGTCACCTCCGCGTCGAGCTGGGCGGCGACGAGGGCGGCCTCATAGCCGGCCGGTCCCCCACCGATGATCACGATGCGGCCCACAAGTTTTCCCTTCGGACAGATCCGACACGCACCGTCGTATTCTCCCCCACGGCTCCGGCGGGCTATCGTCATCGCCGTGCGTCTCTACGCCGCGTACGGCTCGAACCTGGACCCGGCCCGCATGCGGGCCTACTGCCCGCACTCCCCGATGGTGGGGGTGGGGTGGCTGGAGGATTGGCGGCTGACGTTCGCCGGTGAGGACATCATCGGCTGGGAGGGTGCCGTCACCACCGTGGTCGAGTCGCCCGGCGACCGGGTCTTCGTCGCGCTCTACGACGTGCATCCGTGGGACGCGGCGCAGCTCGACGAGATCGAGGGGGTGACCGCGGGCACCTACCGGAAGCTGACCGTGCGGGTGGCCACCC
>DATMJT010000140.1:0-7997 GCA_035553735.1 Pilimelia sp. | reverse complement strand
GCACCGGATCGGCCCGGGCCGCCACCGGGCCGATCCGGTGCCGCCCCCAGCGCAGCGCTGCGCGGCGCCGCGCTGCGCTGGGGGCGGCACCGCCCGGGTCCGGCCCCCCGGCGCCGGTGCCGGACGACCGCGCCGCACCGGCGGGGCCGACGTCGTCGGGGCAGCCGGCGGGGACGGCGCGCACCGGCAGCCAGGGGTCGGCCAGCAGTCGGGCCACCACGAGGTCGTAGGGCACGTCGTCGGCGTTCTCGACCGTGAGCTGCCCCCGTACCCGGTCGCCCTCGGCGACCGCGGCGTCGTCGGCGAGGGCCCACCGCAGCCGCGGGACGGCGCCCGGTCGGCGGCGCAGGGCCACCGCGGCGCCCAGCGCGAACGGCGCCGCCAGCACCACCAGGTCGGGGCGGCCGAGCACCACCGCGCCGAGCAGCAGCAGGCCCGCGAGCAGTACCGCCCGGCCGAGCGCCCGGGTGGCCCGCCACTCCGGCCCCGGGTCCGGCTCGGGCGGCCGGGGTGGCGGCGCGACGGGCGCCGCGGGGCGCAGGGCCGGGATCACCTCGGTCCCGCTGCCCCGGCGGCGGCCGGGTCGCCCGCGTACGTGGGCAGCGCCCCGCTGGCCGGGGCGGGCGTCTCGGCCAGCACGTCGGCGACCACCGTCGCGGGGTCCACCCGGCGCAGCCACATCTCCGGGCGCAGGGTCAGCCGGTGGGCGAGCGCCGGGACAGCCACGTCCTTGACGTCCTCCGGGACCACGAAGTCGCGGCCGGCGAGCGCGGCCCACGCCCGGGAGAGCAGCAGCAGCGCCAGGGAGCCGCGCGGCGACGCGCCGACCAGCACGGCCGGATGGGCGCGGGTGGCGGCGGCCAGCGCCACCACGTACCGGCCGATCGAGTCCTCGACCGCCACGTCCTCCAGCGCGGCCTGCATGCCGAGCAGGGTCTGCGGCGCGACGACCGGCGACAGGACGGCCTCCTCCACCCGTCGGGCGATCCGCCGGCGCAGCACCTCCCACTCCTCCTCCGGGGCCGGATAGCCGAACGACACGCGCAGCAGGAAGCGGTCCAGCTGCGCCTCGGGCAGCGGGTAGGTGCCCTCGTGCTCGATCGGGTTGGCGGTGGCCAGCACGTGGAACGGCCGGTCCAGCCGGTGGGTCACCCCCTCCACCGACACCTGCTTCTCCTGCATGGCCTCCAGCAACGCCGCCTGGGTCTTCGGCGGGGTCCGGTTGATTTCGTCGGCCAGCAGCAGGTGGGTGAAGACCGGTCCGGCCCGGAAGGTGAAGTCGTGCCGCCGCTGGTCGTAGAGGAAGGAGCCGGTGACGTCCGCGGGCAGCAGGTCGGGGGTGAACTGCAGGCGGCGGAAGTCCAGGCCCAGCGCCTGGGCGAAGGAGCGGGCGGTGAGCGTCTTGCCCAGGCCGGGCAGGTCCTCCAGCAGCACGTGGCCACCGGCCAGGATGCCGGCGAGGACCAGCCGCAGCGCGTGGCGCTTGCCGACCACGACGCTGCCGACGCTGTCCAGCACGGCCTGGCCCAGCCGCCCGACATCCGCGACGGCCACCGGCGCGGCGGTTGGTTGCCCCATGCGGGACCTCTCTTCCTCTCAGGTCTTCCTCTCAGGCCGCATCCAGGCGGTCCAGCATGGCGGCCAGCTGACGTCGGCGCACCGGCGGGTGGCCGGGCCCGGTCAGGAACGTCCACAGCGGATCGCCCAGCAGCGCCCGGGCCCGCGCCGGGTCGCCGGCCAAAGTCACGCCGTGGCGCTGGCGCAGCCGCTCCTCCACCAGCGCGAGCAGCTGCGGCCGCACCTCGCGGGCGAACCGCGCACCGTCGGTGTGCGCCCAGTCCAGCCTGACCTCCCAGCGCAACAGAGCCCGGCGCAGCGCGTCCGCGCTCCCCCGGGGCTCGTCCGGCTCCGGCTCGCGCCGCGCCGTGCGGCGGGGGTGCTCGGGCACGTCCAGGGCCCCGAGCAGCCGGCGCAGGGCGAGCAGCCCGAACACGGCACCGCACGCCGACGGGTAGGCCAGTCCGATGCCGGCCGCGCGCAGCACCAGCACGACGACCCCGCCGACCACCGCCGCCGCGGCGAGGGCCCGCAGCAGCCAGGCCCCGGTGGAGCGGCGCCGGTCGGGCTCTGGTCCGGGGTCCTCGGCGCGCCCGAGCAGCTCGTCCAGGCCGATGGTGGGTCCGGCCATCAGCCCGCCCGCTCCGGCGCCGGACCCGACCCCGCGCCGCCGCCCACCCAGGGTGCCCCGGTCCGGGCGGGCGCGGGGGCGGCCAGCTCCGCGCGCAGCCGGTGCAGCGCGGCGCGCGCCCGGTCGCGGGTCGCCCCGGTGACCGGGCGGGTGGCGTACCGGGCCTCGCGGTAGACCGCCGCCAGCGCCGCGAGCACGTCGGCGCTCACCGCGTGCGCCGTCAGCAACCGGCCGACCAGCTCCGCAGGGGTGTCCGCCACCCCGCGGGCGGTGCCCGCCGCGGCCGCCGCCTGCTCCAGCCGGACCCAGCAGGCGATCACGGCGCGCCGGGGGTCGGCGTCGGCGTCGTCCAGCTCCTCCAGGCCGGCGTCCACGGCGGCCAGCACCTCCCGCGCCTCGGCCACCCGGTCCGGTGTGGGGCCCTGGCTCCGGCCCCGCACCCGGCGGCGCAGCGCCGCCGGCACGGCGGCCGCCACGGCCGCCGCCACGGCCAGGCCACACAGCAGCAGGCTCGCCTGCCGTAGCCAGGACGGCAGCCCCAGGGGCTCGCCCGTCACCGCCCCGGGCGAGCCCGCCGGCGGCTGCCCGCCCGACCGCGGCGCCATGGTCGCCGGCGGGTCCCAGCCGACACCCTCCACCTCGGACAGCTGCGGGGTGGCGTGGGCGGCGGCCACGGCGAGCAGACCGAGCAACACGGCGACGGCGCCCAGCGGCCACCAGGCCGGCGAGCGGCGCGCCAACGACCAGCGCGCCAGCGACCGGCGGTCCCTGGTCACGTCGGCGGGGCCATGCCGGCCAGGCGGCGCGCGCGGGCGAACACGTCATCCAGCATGGCCGGGGTCAGCCGGCCGGTAAAGGTGTTCTGCTGGCTGACGTGGTAGCAGCCGAGCAGCGTCGGCCCGGTCCGCCCGGTCCACTGCGCGCCGTGCCCGAAGGAGGGCCGGGGGCTCGGCGGCGGATCGCCGTACACCGCCTGGCGCGCCGGCCACCACGCGCCCCAGGCGAACCCGCCCAGGGCGACCACGACGCGCAGCGTCGGCCGGACGAGTGCCAGTTCCCGGTACAGCCACGGGGCGCAGGTGTCCCGCTCGGTCGGGGTGGGCTTGTTCTCCGGCGGGGCGCAGCGCACCGCGGCGAAGACCCGGACGCCGAACAGCCGCAGGCCGTCGTCGGCCGCGACGCTCGTGGGCTGGTTGGCCAGCCCGGCCCGGTGCAGCGCGGCGAACAGCACGTCGCCGGAGCGGTCACCGGTGAAGACCCGCCCGGTGCGGTTGCCGCCGTGGGCGGCCGGCGCCAGGCCGAGGATGCCGATCCGCGCGTCGGCGGGGCCGAAGCCGGGCACCGGGCGGCCCCAGTACTCCTGGCCGCGGAATGCGGCCCGCCGGGTGGCGGCCACGCGTTCCCGCCAGGCCACCAGCCGGGGGCAGGCGAAGCAGTCGGCCACGGCCGCGTCGAGGTCGGCCAGCCGGCTCGCCGCGGCCGCCGCGGCGGCCACCTGGTCCGGCGTGCGCACGCGGCGCTCCGCCGGCTGCCTCATGTCGACTTCCCAGGGCTCCGCCACGCCTCGGAGGGTACCGACGCCAGCCGGTGCCGGCGCCGCGGCAGCGGGCGGGCGCCATCCGCCGCCCGCCGCCCACGGCTCGCGCCCTACTTCTTGACCGGCTCCAGGCAGAGCACGTAGCCCTTGCCGCCACTGCGTCCGGACCAGAAGCTCATCTCGGTGTCCGGGTACGCCGCACACACGGAGTTGCTGTCCGCCTGGGCCTCGGTCTTGCCGTTGAGCTTGCCGGCGACCTTCCACTCGGCCTTCGGGTCGGAGCACTCCACGACCTTGAGGGCGTTGGCGGTCCGGCCAGCCATGCAGTCGCCCGCGGACGCGGTCTCCGGGTCGCCGGTCAGGTGCCTGAAGACGAAGGTGCCGATGCCGACCACCGCCACCAGGGCCACCCACCGCACCACCTTCTTGACGACGCCGCTGGACTTCTTGGCGGGCGCGGGCGGCGGACCGCCGAAGCCCGGCCCCGGTGCGGCGCCGAAGGGCGCTCCGGGCTGGCCGGGCGCGCCACCGCCGGGTGCGCCGGGCTGGCCGGGCGCGCCGCCGCCGGCGGGCACCGGGGCGCCCCCGTACGGCGGCGGGGTGGGCGCGCCGAACTGCGGGGCGCCGGCTGCGCCGTAGGGCTGGCCGGGCAGGGGCGGTGGTGTGGTCACTGTGGGTATCCTCCCGTTGAATTCGCGGCCGTCACCGTAGCGATCCCGCGCTGCCCGACGCCAGTGACCAATCGGTCAGGCTTGGCGGCCGATGACGGTTGGTGACCGCCGGCGCCCGCGCCGCCGGCGTGGCGGCGCGCCGGTAGCCTGAGCCCGTGCTGCCCCAGCCCCCGCGCTTCGACCTGCTCGAGCGCCTCGTCGCCGCGCCCGGGCTCTACCGTGGCCGGGGCGACGGGCCGGAGAGCGGCCCCTTCCTGGCCCGGATGCGGGTGAGTCCGGTGGTGCGCGGGCGGGCGGTGACGCTGGATTTCGAGGCCACCGCCGAGCCGGACGGGCTGCGTCGGCTGGAGTACGCCGTCCTGGCGGTCGGCGACGGCGGGCGGCCGGAGTTGTACGTGGCCGGGCTGGAGCTGCCGGGGATGGTCCGCTTCGTGGCGACCGGGCCGGAGGAGTTCACCGCGTACGACGGCCAGCTGGCCGCCCGGATCGTGCTCACCGCGCCGCGCCCGGGGACGCTGACCTACGCCTGGTGGTGGTCGCGCGACGGATCCGCGCCGCGGGAGCAGTCCCGGGCGGACCTGCGGCTGACCGGCTGACGCCGCGGCGTCAGGTCGGCGGGCGACGCGGGTCGGCAGGCGGCGCCGGGCGGCGGGCGGTCAGCGGCCGGAGCCCGGGCGGTCAGCGGTCGGAGCCGGGCGGAGCTCGGGCGGCCGGCGCGGGTCAACGCTCAGCCGTCGGCCAGGCTCCACGCGATGCCGTCGAGAATGTCGGTCTCGGAGGCCACTACCTCGGTCATCCCGGCCTGCTCCAGGATGGTCCGCAACACCAGCGCCCCGGCGGCGATGACGTCGGCCCGCCCCGGGTGCATCGCGGGCAGCGCCCGGCGCTGGGCCGTCGTCGCCGCGAGCAGCTCGCCGGTCACCTTGGCCACCTGCGCGTACGGGACCACCGCGCGGTGGATCCGGTCGGGCTCATAGCCCTCCAGGCCCAGGGCCAGCGCGGTGACGGTGGTGACCGAGCCGGCCAGGCCGACCAGCGTGGCCGCCCCGTCGGCATTGACCGCGGCGAGTGCCCGCCGCACCGCCGCGCCGATGTCGGCCTCGGCCGCGGCCACCTGCTCGCGGGTCGGCGGGTCGTCCCGCAGGTGGCGCTCGGTCATCCGCACGCAGCCGACGTCCACGGAGACGGCCGCGGCGACCTCGCCGGCACCCACCACGAACTCCGTGGAGCCGCCGCCGATGTCGACCACGAGGTACGGGGCCGGCGCCGACAACCCGCGGACCGCGCCGGCGAACGACAGCCGCGCCTCCTCCTCACCGGTCACCACCTCCGGCGCGACGCCGAGCGTGGCCACCACCATCCGGCGGAAGTCCTCGGCGTTGGCGGCGTCCCGGGTGGCCGAGGTCGCCACCATCCGCACCCGGTCGGGGGCGAGCGCGGAGATCTCGGCGGCGTAGCCGGCCAGCGCCGCGCGGGTCCGCTCGATCGCCTCGGGGGCCAGCCGACCGGTGCGGTCCACGCCCTGCCCCAGCCGGACGATCTCCATCCGCCGGGTCAGCGTGGTCAGGGTCGGTCCGCCGTCCGGGGGCAGGTCCGCGACCAGCAGCCGGACGGAGTTCGTGCCACAGTCGATCGCCGCGACTCGCATGCCGCCACGCTACGAGACGCCGGCCCGGGCGCCGCGGGCGGCTCGCCCGAGACGCCGGCCGGGGCCTCAGGCGTCCGGGGCGCCGCCGCGCGACCCCGGCGGGTCGGCGAGATGCAGCAGCATCCGCGTGTTGCCGAGCGTGTTGGGCTTGACCCGCTCCAGGTCCAGGAACTCCGCGACGCCCTCGTCGTAGGAGCGCAGCAGCTGCTCGTAGACCGCGGGCGGGACCGGGGCGCCGTCGATCTCCGCGAAGCCGAACGAGGCGAAGAACCGGGTCTCGAAGGTCAACACGAAGACCCGCTGCACGCCCAGGTCGCGGGCTGCCGCCAGCAGCTCGGCCACGATCCGGTGGCCGATCTTCTGCCCCCGGCACTGCGGCGCCACGGCCACGGTGCGGATCTCGGCCAGGTCCTCCCACATGACGTGCAGCGCGCCGCAGCCGACCACCGCGTCGTCGGCGGTGCGCACGGCCACCCAGAACTCCTGCACGTCCTCGTACAGCGTGACCAGCGCCTTGCCGAGCAGCCGCCGGTCCGCCCGGTACGTGTCGATCAGCGCCCGGATGGCCCGCACGTCGGCGGTGCGGGCCCGGCGCACCACGTACTCCATCGGGCGAGCCTAGCGGGGTGCCCGGCGGCCGGCAGCCGACGTCACCCGGCGGCCGGCGCGTCGGTCAACCCGGCGGCCGGCGGCACGCAGGGGCCGCCGGTCCACCACGGCGCGATCCGCTCCCGCACCTCGTCGCCGAAGGGGTTGACGCCGGGACCGGCGGCCAGGGCGTGCCCGAGGTGCACGTGCAGGCACTTCACCCGGCCCGGCATGCCTCCCGCGGAGACCCCCGCGATCTCCGGCACATGACCGATCGCCTCCCGGCGGGTCAGGTAGTGCTCGTGCGCCGCGCGGTACCGGGCGGCCAGCTCCGGGTCGGCGGCCAGCCGCTCGGCCATCTGGCGCATGAGTCCGGCCGACTCCAGCCTGCTGCACGCCGCGGTGGCACGGGGGCAGGTGAGGTAGTACAGCGTCGGGAACGGCGTGCCGTCGGCCAGCCGGGGGGTCGTCTCCACCACGTCGGGCAGCCCGCACGGGCACCGGTGCGCCACCGCGCGGGTGCCGCGCGGTGGGCGGCCCAGCTGGGCCGCGACGGCGGCCAGGTCGGCGGCGCTGGCCGGCTCGGACACCGGGCCCGGCGGGGACCCGGCGGCGGGACCGGGCGCGGACGCGGGCTCGGAACCAGGCGCGGACGCGGACGCGGGTTCGGGACCGGACCGGCCCTCGGCGGCCCGGCGCGGCCCGGCGACGGTCGGCGGCCCGGCGGCCGGGGGCGCGCCGCGGGCGTCACCGGTCACCGGCGGGTCTCCTGGTCGGCCGCCTCGATGCTCGACCAGAGCGTCTCGTACCACGGATCGGGTGGCGGCGGGGCGGTCTTCGGCCCGGCCCCGGCGTCCTCCGGGGCGTTGTCGGAGTCCCAGACCACCAGCAGCACCTCACCGGGGCGGGCGTAGTAGAACCGCTTCCGGGCCTGGATGCGGACGTACTCGTCGTCCTGCCACTTGGCCACCTCCTCGGTCAGCTCCTGGATCCGGCGACGCTGCTCCCGCTGGGCGGCCTCCAGACTGGCGATCTCGGACTCCTGGGTCAGGTAGACGCGCACCGGGTAGGTGTAGCCCAGGGCCAGCAGGGCCAGCACGACCAGCAGCACGGTGGCGCGGCCGGTCAGCCGGCGGGGCTGGGGTGCGGTGGTGCGCTTGGCCGCGCCGCCGGCCGCGGCCCGCCTGGCCGCGGCGGGGCGGTTGCCCGGGCGCGGGCCCTCGGGGGCCCGCCGGGCGGTCGCCGGGCGCCCGAGGGCCCGCGGCTCGGCACGCGCCCCGCCGTCCCAGCCGGCGCCCCGGCCGCCGGCCGCGCGGCCGGCGGCGTCCCGGCCGCCGGTGCGCGGCCCGGCGCCGCGGGTCGGCG
>DATMJT010000139.1:0-5268 GCA_035553735.1 Pilimelia sp. | reverse complement strand
CCCCCAGCGCGAGCCCGACGGTGAGCCCCACCCCCGGCCCGACCGGCCCGGTGCCGGGGCTGCCCAAGCGCCTCCTGATCGGGTACCTGCACGCCAGCTTCGCCAACGGCTCGGGCTACCTGCGGATGGCCGACGTGCCGCCGGAGTGGGACATCATCAACCTCGCCTTCGGCGAGCCCACCTCGGTCACCTCCGGGGACATCCGGTTCCGGCTGTGCCCGGTGGCCGAGTGCCCCAACGTGGAGACCGAGGCCGAGTTCATGGCGGCGATCCGGGCCAAGCAGGCGCAGGGCAAGAAGGTCCTGATCTCGATCGGCGGCCAGAACGGCCAGGTGCAGCTGTCCACGACCGGCGCGCGGGACGCCTTCGTCCGGTCGGTCGGCGCGATCATCGACAAGTACGGCCTGGACGGCCTGGACATCGACTTCGAGGGCCACTCGCTGTCGCTGAACGCCGGTGACACCGACTTCAAGAACCCGACCACGCCGGTGATCGTGAACCTGATCTCCGCCATCCGGACGCTGAAGGCCAAGTACGGCGCGAAGTTCGTGCTCACCATGGCGCCGGAGACGTTCTTCGTCCAGCTCGGCTACCAGTACTACGGCCGCGGGCAGTGGGGCGGGCAGGACCCGCGCGCCGGCTCGTACCTGCCGGTCATCCACGCGCTGCGCAACGACCTCACCGTGCTGCACGTGCAGGACTACAACTCTGGGCCGATCATGGGCCTGGACAACCAGTACCACCACATGGGCTCGGCGGACTTCCACATCGCGATGACCGACATGCTGCTGGCCGGCTTCCCGGTGGCGGGCAACACCGCCAACGTGTTCCCGCCGCTGCGCGAGGACCAGGTGGCGTTCGGCGCCCCGGCGGCGGTCAGCGCGGGCAACGGGTACGTCGGCCCGGCCGGTATCCAGCAGGCGGTCAACTGCCTGGTCAAGGGCGTCAGCTGCGGCAGCTACACGCCGCGCAGCGGCACCAACCCCAACTTCCGGGGCCTGATGACCTGGTCGATCAACTGGGACCGCTACTACAACTGGGAGTTCAAGAACAACCACCGGCCGTTCCTGAACTCGCTGCCCTAGCGCGGCCGGAGCGCCGCGGTCGGCGGCCCGGGCTCCCCGGGCCGCCGGCCGCGGTGATCGCCCAGAATCGCCCTGCCGGGTGCCCGCCCCCTAGTACCGTTAATGGGTCGAATGCGAGCAAAAGGGGCTGGGCGTGGCGTTCGGAAGGTCACGGCGTGGCAGCGGTCCCGGGGGCCGCCTCCTGATGATCGGCGGCAACGAGGGCCACGAGCCGGGAGGCGACCAGATCCTGGCCCGGTTCGTGGAGCTGGCCGGCGGCCCCAAGGCCCGGATCGCCGTCGTGGCCGCCTTCGACGCCGGGCCGGACCACATCGCCCAGCGCTACGTCCAGACCCTCATCCGGCTGGGCGCCACCCACGTCGAGGCGCTGCACGTGCGGTCCCGGGCGGACGCCTGCGGCGAGGCCACCCTGACGGCCGTGGAGCAGTGCGGGGGCGTCTTCTTCACCGGCGGCGACCAGCTGCGCATCGCCACGGTGATCGGCGGCTCGCGGCTGGACTCGGTGCTGCACGCGCGGATGGACCGCGGCGACCTGGTGCTGGCCGGCTCCGGCGCGGGCGCCGCCGCCCTGGCCAGCGCGATGCTGATCGGCGACGACGGCCAGGTCTCGGCCGCCGCCGGGCGCACCGGGCCGGGCCTGGAGTTCCTCTCCGGCCTGCTCATCGACACCGGGTTCGCGGCACTGGGGCGGCTCAACCGGCTGCTCAGCGCCATCGCGCTCTACCCGCACGAGCTGGGCGTGGGCATCGACGAGGACACCGCGGTCGTCGTGGGCGGGGGGCAGTTCGAGGTGCTGGGCACCGGGTCTGTCACGGTCATCGACGCGGGCAACGCGGCGATGATCCGGACGCCGGCGACCGGCGACGGCCCGATCGCGGTGTCCGGCGTGCGGCTGCACGTGCTGCCGGCGGGCTACGCGTTCGACCTCCAGCGACGCGAACCGATCGCCGTCGAGGTCCCGGCCGACGTCCACGACCGCGGCGTGCTCGTCTAGCCGATCAGCCCGGGGGCGGCCGAGGCTCAGGCCGGGTAGGCGTGGGTCTCGGTGGCCTTGACCGCGGCCCAGACCGCCGCGCCGTCGACCAGCCCCAGCTCCGCGGCGGCCGCCGGGGTCACCTCGGCCGTCGCCGGCACCGGCCCGTGCAGGTGCACCCGCACCCGGTCGCCGTACGCCTCCACGCCGTCCACGGTCGCCGCCCACAGGTTCCGCGGGCTGCCGTCCGGCCGGGCGCGGAACAGCGCCACGGCCGCCGGGGCGAACGCCACGAGCGCGGGTCCGTGCACCGGCTCGGCCACCGCCAGCCGCAGCCCGTCGGGCAGCCGCACGGTGTGCCCGGCGGCGACTCCGGACAGCAGGTTGAGCCCGACCAGCCGGGCCACGTACGGGGTGCGTGGACGCCGCGTGATCTCCGCCGGGTCGCCCTGCTGCGCCACCCGGCCGTCCTCCAGCACCACGATCCGGTCGGCGAGCACCATCGCGTCGAGCGGGTCGTGGGTCACCAGCACCGTGGCCCCGGGATGCCCGGCGAGGTGCCGGCGCAGCTCCGCGCGCACCTCCAGCCTGGTCTGGGCGTCCAGCGCGGCCAGCGGCTCGTCGAGCAGCAGCAGCTCCGGCCGGGTGGCCAGCGCGCGGGCCAGCGCCACCCGCTGCGCCTGGCCGCCGGAGAGCTGCCCGGGGCGCCGTCGCGCCAGGTCGGCGACGCCCACCCGCTCCAGCCAGGACCGGGCGGTCGCCCGGGCGGCCGCCCGGCCGGCGCCCCGGCAGCGCGGGCCGAACGCCACGTTGTCCAGCGTGCTCAGGTGCGGGAAGAGCAGGTAGTCCTGGAACACCACGCCGACCGCCCGGCGGTGCGCCGGCACGAACACGCCGTCGGCGGGGGAGTCCAGCACCGCGGCGCCGAGCCGGATCCGGCCCGCGTCCAGCGGCGACAGGCCCGCCAGCGCCCGCAGGGCGGTGCTCTTGCCCGCGCCGTTCGGGCCCAGCAGCGCGACCACCTCGCCGGGGCCCACCTCCAGCGCGGCGTCCAGGCGGAACGCGCCCCGGTCCAGCCGCAGCCGGGCGGCGAGCCCGGCCCCCGCGGCGCCGTCGCCGGTCACCGCGCCCACCGGCCGCGCAGGCTCACCAGGATGGCCACGCAGACGGCCAGCAGCACGAGGCTGAGCGCGATCGCGGCGTCCGGGTCGGTCTCCAGCGCCAGGTAGACGGCGACCGGCATGGTCTGGGTCCGGCCGGGGAAGTTGCCGGCGAAGGTCACCGTGGCGCCGAACTCGCCGAGCGCCCGGGCCCAGCACAGCACCGCCCCGGCCGCCACCCCCGGCGCCACCAGGGGCAGCGTGACGCGGCGGAACGCGGTCCAGCGGCCGGCGCCCAGCGTGGCGGCGGCCTCCTCGTAGCGCGGGTCGGCGCCGCGCAGCGCACCCTCCACGGCCAGTACCAGGAACGGCATCGCCACGAACACCTGGGCCAGCACGACCGCGGCCGGGGTGAACGGCAGCGAGACCCCGAACCAGGCGTACAGGTGCTGGCCCAGCAGTCCCCGGCGGCCCAGCACGAACAGCAGCGCCGCGCCGCCCACCACCGGCGGCAGCACCAGCGGCAGGGTCACCAGCGCGCGGACCAGCCGCCGGCCGCGGAACGACGCCCGGGACAGCAGCCAGGCCAGCGGCACCCCGAGCACCAGGCACACCGCGGTGGCCACGCTGGCGGTCACCAGCGACAGGCGCAGCGCGGCCCAGACCGGTGGGGCGGTCAGCAGCTCCGGCAGCTCGTCCCAGGGCGCGCGGGCGAGCAGGCCCAGCAGCGGCAGCAGCAGGAAGGCCACCGCCAGCAGCGCCGGCAGCAGCAGCACCAGGGGCGGGCGGCCGGGCGTACGCCTCACCGGGCCAGGAAGCCGGCCTCGGTCAGCACGACGCGCGCCCGGGCGGAGGTGACGAAGCCGATGAACGCCGCGGCGGCGTCGGGGTTGCCGGCGTCCCTGGTCGCCACGACCGAGTAGTCGTTGACGGCGCGCTCGGCCTCCGCGAAGTCGATGCCGGACACCTTCGCCGCCGCGGCCTTCACGTCACTGCGGTACACCAGGCCGGCGTCCACCTCACCCAGGCCCACCTTGGTGAGCACCGCCTTGACGTCCTGCTCCTCGGTCACCGGCACGACCCGCACCCCGGCCGCCGCCAGCGCGGTGCGGGCGGCGGCCCCGCACGGCACCGCGGCCGCGCAGAGGGCCACCTTCACGCCCGGCCGGGTCAGGTCCCGCGGCGTGGTGATCCGGGCGGGATTGTCGCGGGGCACGGCGATGACCAGCCGGTTGCGGATGAACACGACGGGCTGGCCGGTCGCGGCGCCCGCGTCCACCACCTGCGCCATGGTCGCCGGGCTCGCCGCGGCGAACACGTCGACGGGCGCCCCCTCGACGAGCTGCCGGGCCAGCGCGGAGCTGCCGCCGAAGTTGAAGCGCACCCGCACCCCCGGATAGACGGCCTCGAACTCCGTGCCCAGCGCGGTGAAGGGCTCGGTGAGCGAGGCGGCGGCAGACACGGAGAGCTGCCCGGTGGGCTGCGGCTGCGACGGTGCGGGGTCGGCCGGGTTCCCACCCGGGCCGGGGGTGCCGGTGCCGCCGGTGCAGCCGGTGGCGAGGGCCAGGACGGCCGTCGCGGCGAGGGCGGTGAGGGCGCGGCGGGTCAGGGTCACCGCCGCATCGTAGCGGTCAGGGCGCGGCCGACCGGGTCGCGCGCAGGGCCAGGCAACAGTGGACGGCCGCCATGGCCAGCCACCAGCCCCCGGCCACCCAGACGATCACGTCCAGCGACACCTGCGGCCAGAAGGCCAGCAGCAGACCGCCCGTCACGCCCAGCCCGCCGGCGGCCAGCGCGCCGAGCCGCGGCCAGCCGCCGCGCCCGGCGGTGACCGCACTCATCACCTCGCTGACGCCGCCGGCCAGCCACGCCGTGCCGACGCCGACGGCCAGCAGGTCCGCCGAGTGCAGCAGGTCGCGCAGGCACATCACGCCGGCGATGACATGGAGCAGACCGGCCACCGTCAGCAGCGTGGGGGAGCCGCCGACCTCGGCGGCGATCCCGGCCTCGACCAGCCGCAGTACCCCGGCCACGACCAGCCACCCGCCCAGGACGGTGGCCACCAGCCGCGGCTGGTGGCCACCGTCCTGGGCGGGTGGCTGGTCGTGGC
>DATMJT010000138.1:0-16199 GCA_035553735.1 Pilimelia sp. | reverse complement strand
ACCCCGGGACCCGGCCGCCGCACCGCTGGGCCACGTGCCGCCGCGGGGCGCCGCGCCACCGCCCGCCCCACCGCCCGGCCGACCGGGGGGTTCCGGCCACGACGATCGACCTGATCACCGCGCTGGACCTGTACCACCGGTACGCCGACGAGCTGTGCGCCGCCAGGTACGCGCAGCGGGCGTTGCTGGCGTCGGGCCGGCGGATGCGTCCGAAGCTCGACGACATCGAGGCGGAGCTGACGTACCTGCTGGTGCGGCACGTGCGCCCGGCGCGGGTGGTGGAGATCGGGGCGTACCGGGGCTGGTCGACGACCTGGCTGCTGCGGGCCCTGGCCGACAACGGCGTCGGCGAGCTGCACTCCTACGACGCCGCCGACCACGTCCGCCGGACGGTGCCCGGGGAGCTGTCGGCCGCCCGCTGGCGGTTTCACCACGGCGACGTCCGCGCCGCCGACCTCGACGCCGCGGCGATCGACTACCTGTTCGTCGACGCCGCGCACACCGCATCGTTCGCCCGCTGGTACGTCGGGAGCCTGCTGGAGCGGCTCGGCCGCGGAACGCCGGTCAGCGTGCACGACGTGTACCGCCGGTCCCGGGCCGGGCGGTTCGGCGAGGGCCGGGTGGTCCTGGACTGGCTCGCCCACCGGGGCATCCGGCACTTCACCGCGTCCGCGAAGGCGGCGCCGGAGGTCTTCGAGGAACTCTGCGCCACCCGGCGGGTGCTCGGCCTCGGGTCACCGATCCACCGGCCGGCGCCGAACCCCATGATCTTCTTCGTCGCCAAATGAGCCGCTCCCCGTCGGCCCGGCGGTCCGCGCCCCGCCTCCGGTCACCGGCCGATCTCGCGGTACCGGGCCTCGGCGGCCGCCTTCTGCGGCTTCCACCACCAGTCGTTGTGCAGGTACCAGTCGACCACCGTGGCCAGGCCGGCGCGGACGTCCGCGAAGCGCGGCCGCCAGCCCAGCTCGTTTCTGATCTTGGTCGAGTCGTTGGCGTAGCGCAGGTCGTGCCCGGGGCGGTCGTCGACCCGGTCGTACCCGGTCGCCGGCTGGCCCATCAGGTCCAGGATGAGCTCGAGGATCTCGACGTTGCTGCGCTCGTCGCCGGACCCGATGAGGTAGGTCTCGCCGAGCCGACCGTCCCTGATGATCCGGTGGACGGCCTCGTTGTGGTCGTCGACGTGCGTCCACTCGCGGACGTTGGCGCCGGACCCGTAGAGCTTCGGCCGGTCCGCGAGCATGATGTTCGTGATCTGGCGCGGGATGAACTTCTCGACGTGCTGGTAGGGGCCGTAGTTGTTGGCGCAGTTGGACAGCGTGGCGCGCACGCCGTAGGAGCGCACCCAGGCGCGGACGAGCAGGTCGGAGCCGGCCTTCGTCGCCGAGTACGGGCTGCTCGGATCGTACGCGGTCCGCTCGGTGAACCTGGCCGCCGATCCCAGCGCCAGGTCGCCGAACACCTCGTCGCTCGAGATGTGGTGGAACCGGACCCCGTGGCGCCGTACCGCCTCCAGCAGCGTGAAGGTGCCGACCAGGTTGGTCCGGACGAACGGGCGCGGGTCGCTCAGCGAATTGTCGACGTGCGACTCGGCGGCGAAATGAACGACCACGTCGGAATCCGCGACCAGCCGGTCGACCAGTCGCTCGTCGCAGATGTCGCCGTGCACGAACCGGATGGCCTCGGAGACCGGAGCCAGGCTGCTCCGATTTCCGGCGTAGGTGAGGGCGTCGAGCACCACCACGTCGTACTCGGGATGATTCCGCGCGGTGTAGTGGACGAAGTTCGCTCCGATGAAGCCAGCGCCGCCGGTCACGAGCATGGTTGCCATGGCCGGCATCGTACGAATCCATGGCCGGGGCGCGTCAACGCCGTGATGCGAGGACGATTACGAATGCGATGCGGAGCAATAATCACAAGATATTCGACCGAGAACAGAAGCATATCCGCCGGCTGTACGATTCACGCAAATACCGACAATGGTAGTCGTGTCGGGATCACCACGAACCGATCCCATCGTGCGGCCCTCCCGCTCGTTCGACCTTCGGAACCCACCAAGGGACGTTTCCATGACTGATTCACGGACAGAGCCGCGACTACACGGCACGGGCATCAGCCTCGACTACGTGGTCGGCCTCTACCGCAAGTACGCCGACGACCTGCGGCGGGTCCGCGACGAGCAGCGACGGATGCGGGCCGAGAAGCCGCAGCTCAAGGCGCAGCTGGACGATCTCGAGGCGGAGATCACCTACCTGATGGTCCGCGAGGAGCGTCCGGCCGTCGTGGTGGAGATCGGCTCGCTGCACGGGTGGTCCACGACCTGGCTGCTGCGCGCGCTGCGGGACAACCGCACCGGGCACCTCTACACCCACGACCTGATCGACAACGCGCGGCACAACGTCCCCGCGGATCTGGCCGCGCAGCGGTGGACCTTCGTGCAGGGCGACGCCCGGCAGGTGCTCAGCGAGCACGATCACAAGATCGACTACCTGTTCATCGACGCCGCCCACACGGCCAGGTTCGCGCGGTGGTTCGTCTCGGAGATCTTCCCCACGGTGCGGCCCGGTGTGCCGGTCAGCGTGCACGACGTCTTCCACGGCAAGCGGCCCTGGCTCTTCAGCGAGGGCCGCGTGGTGCTCTCCTGGCTGGCCCGGGCCGGGATCGACTACTTCACCCCCTCGGCCGCCGCGGCCCCCGCGGTGAACCGGTCTCTGCGAGAGCTGAAGGAGTCGCTCGACCTGGGCGAGGAGGTCCACACCGGCCGGGACAACCCGATGCTCTTCTTCCGGATGGCATGACGGGAGATCGCCCGGTGATCAGGCGGCGCGTCGCCGCGTCGCGCGGTGCGGGTACACCGGGCGTCGCGGCGACGGCTGCGGCCGTCGCCGCGGGTGTCGTGGGTGCGGCCGGAAGGGATTGATCGGCCGCACTCCGCGCCTCGTTTGTCGCGGCCGGGCCGGCGCTTGTCCGGGCCGGCCGCGGCGGGCCTATTTCGCGTCGCCATTCGCCCGCCGCGAGCCCGCACTGTCCCATGTGGATCATCGTATCGGTCGTTATCAAGTATTGACATGCCTATGGTGCGGGACTAGGTTGGATATCGGCTCGATCCAACGGCACTCTCGATCCAAACGGCACTACTGTGAACGGGGAATTCTTGTATGTGCGCGCTGTCTTGGACGAAGACGACGATCTCAGGCCCTCTTCCCGGCCCGGCCAGGCCATCTCGGCGACCCGCGCGCGGGCACCGCTAGGTATCGTGCGCCTCGGACGCGCGTCCCGGGCGTCGCGCGTGATGGACTGAGCTGACCCACACTTCTGCCCGCCGACGCGTCGGGACCTTTGAGCTTCGCCGGACTCAATCCTGATGCCAATTCCGCTCAGGGTTGGGTCTCTGGCGTGCGTGCATCGAGATCATCCTGATGTCTCATGTGAGACCGCTCTCGTGTGCCCCGCGTCGGTTCATTGTTCTTGGAGTGCGCAGGGGAGAAAATCGTTTTGTCGTCTTCAGCACCCGGGCGGCCGATGTCCGCGGCGCCGGAACAACGGAACAAAGCCATTCTATCGAATGTTCATCTGGATTTCAGAGTCCTCGGCCCACTCGAGGTCATGGCCGACGGCCGGCAGATCGTCGTCGGCGGGGCCCGCCAGCGGACCGTGCTCGCCATGCTGCTACTGGCGCCGGACCGCGTGGTGTCGATCGACCGGCTGATCGACGCGGTATGGAACGGCCAGCCGCCGGCGACCAGCCGCACGCAGATCGCCATCTGCGTGGCCAGCCTGCGCCGGAGCCTGCAGTCGGCCGGTTGCCCCGACGACATCATCGTGACCGCCGCTCCGGGCTACCGGCTGGCCGCGGGAATGCACCGCATCGACTCCGTCGACTTCGCGTACTCGGTCGACGCGGCGCAGAAGCTGATCCACCAGGGTCGGGTCGCCGAGGCGGCCGAACGGCTCCGGGAGGCGCTGGACCTGTGGCGCGGCACCGCGCTGAGCGACGTCTCCAGCAGCGTGCTGGAGACCGAGGCCGGGATGCTGGAGCGGCAGCGGCTCGCCGCCTACGAGCAGTACGCCACCCTGCAACTGCAACTCGGCAAGCACCACGAGATCGTGTCCGAGCTGTCGACGCTGGTGGAGGAGCAGCCGCTGTGGGAGCACGCACGCGCCTCCCTCATGCTGGCGCACTACCGGTCCGGGCGCCGGCACGAGGCGCTGAAGCTCTATCACGACGCCCGGAGGATGTTCGCCACGGAGCTGGGCCTTGAGCCGAGCCGGGTGCTGCAGGAGCTGCACGTCGCCATCCTGCGGGAGAGTCCCAAGCTGCTGCCGACGGCCGGGCAGGGCGGCTCGCCGTACGACCGGGCCGCCGAGACGACGTTGCCGCCGGATGTGCTGACCTTCGTCGGCCGGCAGCGGCAGCTGGCCGCGCTGGACCGGCTGCTGGACTCCCGGCGGCCCGACGACTCGCCCGCGACCGCCCTGGTCACCGGCCGGGCGGGGGTCGGCAAGACCGCGCTGGCGGTGCACTGGGCGCGGCGCGTGGCCGACCTGTTCCCCGACGGCCGGATGTTTGTCGACTTCCAGGGCCGGGCCGAGGCGCAGGCGTCCATCGGTGCGGTCTGCGCCGGCTTCCTCCAGGCGCTGGGGGTCCCTGAGGAGGAGGCCCCGGCCGACATCGAGGCGCGGGTGGTGCTGTACCAGCGGCTCGTGGCGAACCGCCGCTGCCTCTTCGTCCTGAAGGGCGTCTCCGACCCGGCCTGGATCCAGCCGCTGATCCCGCGCAGCCGCAACAGCTGCGTGCTGATCGTGAGTCGCAGGGTGCTCGCCGACAACGTGCAGGTGCGGATCCGCCTGGACCCGCTGTCGGCCGACGAGGCGGTGCGGTTGCTGGAGGCCGCGGACGACGAGGGTCGCACGCCGCGCGGCGACGAGGCGGTCGGGCAGCTGGCGGAGCTCTGCGACCACCTCCCGCTGGCGCTGACCGCGGCGGCGGAGCGACTCGCCGCCAAGCCGCACTGGAAGGTGTCCCACCTGCTGACGCGCCTGCTCGACCCGCAACAGCGGCTCAACGAGCTGAGCCACGGCCAGCACAGCGTGCGCACGGCGCTGGACCGCGGCTACCGGGAGCTGGACCTGGCCTCCGCCGCGATGTACCGCGCGCTCGGGCTGGTCGACTCCGCCGAGATCGGGATCCGGATGGGACAGGCGCTGATGGGAGTCGACGCCATCCAGGCGGAGACGATCATGGAGAAGCTGGTGGACGCCTCCATCCTGCGGGTGGTCGGGCGTGACTCGCAGGGCGGCTTCAGCTACTGGTTGCCCGGCCTGACGAGGCTGCACGCGCGGGAGCAGGCCGAGCTGGAGGACAGCCCCGCCGACCGCGAGGCGGCGCGGCGGCGGCTGGCGCGGATCCTCACCGCGGTCGATGCCTGAGGGCCCGGCCGGGCCGCGCGGGCGGGGGGCGCGGTGACGGACCTGCCCATCGGAATCTTCGACTCCGGCGTGGGCGGCCTCACCGTCGCCCGGGCGGTCGTCGACCAGCTGCCGCACGAGCGGCTCGTCTACGTGGGCGACACCGCCCACGTGCCGTACGGCCCCAAGCCCATCGCGCAGGTGCGCCGCTACGCGCTCGACTGCCTCGACCGGTTGGTCGACGAGGGGGTCAAGCTCCTCGTGATCGCGTGCAACAGCGCCGCGGCCGCGTGCCTGCACGACGCGCGTGAGCGCTACCGGGTGCCGGTCGTGGAGGTCATCCGGCCGGCGGTGCGGCGCGCGGTCGCGGTGACGCGCAACGGGCGCGTCGGCGTCATCGGGACCCGCGCGACCGTCAACAGCCGGGCGTACGAGGATGCCTTCGCCGCGGCGCCGCACGTGACGGTCGCGAGTGTGGCCTGCCCGCTGTTCGTGGAGTTCGTCGAGCGGGGCGTCACCTCGGGACCGGCCCTGCTGAGCGTGGCCCGCTCCTACCTGGCGCCGCTGCGTGCGTCCGGTGTGGACACGCTGGTGCTCGGCTGTACGCACTACCCGATGCTGGCCGCCCCGCTGGGCACGGTCATGGGCGACGGGGTGTCGCTGGTGTCCAGTGCCGACGAGACCGCCAGGGACGTCTACCGCGTGCTGCTCGACCGCGGCGCACTGCGCCCGGGCAGCGGGCCGGAGTCGGAGCCCCGCCACCGGTTCCTCGTCACCGGAGACCCGGCTCCGTTCGCGCGGACGGCCGCGCGGTTCCTCGGCCCGGCGGCGTCGCGGGTGGAGACGTTCGGTGCGGTCGCACCCGCACCCGAGGGGGCGCTGGCCCGGTAACGCCCGCCCCGCGCGGGGCTACCGCCGCAGCTGCCGCATCCGGCGGCCGGGGGTGGTGCCGGCCGGTCCCGACGGCGCGTCGGCTGCCGGCACGTCGTCTCCGTACAGGTCCCGCACCCAGGCGTCCTGGTAGAGCGTGTCGAGGTAGCGCTCGCCCAGGTCGGGCGAGATGGCGGCGGTGGTGAGCCGAAGGTCCGGGTCGTGCCGGTCGAGCCAGCGCAGGGCTCCGCTGATGACCGTTCCGGTCGACCCGCCGACCAGGAATCCGCGCCGGGCGAGCTGTCGGCACGTCCGCACGGTGTCCGGCTCCGGCACGTGGACGACCCCGTCGACATAGCTCTCGTCGAGGATCTGGGGGCGGACGCTGGTTCCGAGCCCGGGGATCATGCGGCGTTCGGCGGGCGCGCCGAAGGCGACCGAGCCGACGCTGTCGATGGCGACCACCCGGACCGCCGGGCGGTTCTCCCGGAAGTACCGGGCGCAGCCCATCAGCGTGCCGGTGGTCCCGGCGCCCACGAACAGCACGTCCAACCGGGGAAACTGGAGGGCGATGGCGGGCGCCGTGACCTGGTAGTGCGCCTTCCAGTTGTTCTTGTTGGTGTACTGGTCGAGCCACACGTAGCGGTCGTCCGCGGCGCACAGGGCCCGAATGTACGCCAGCCGGGCCGCGAGCAGGCCGCCGGTGACGGCTGGCTCGGTGATCACGTGTACCCGGCTGCCGAGCGTCTCCATCATCCGCCGGGTGGAGGTGTTGCAGCGGGAGTCCGTCACGCACAGGAACTCGTAGCCCTTACTGGCGGCGATGACGCTCAGGGCCACGCCGAGGTTGCCGGAGGAGGACTCCACGAGGACCGAGCGCGGGGTCAGCGCCCCGCTGCGCTCCGCGGAGGCCACCATTTCCATCGCCGGCTTGAGCTTGATCGACCCGGCGAAGTTGAACCCCTCGACCTTCAGGAACAGCCGCCGCGCGAACACCGGCTCCAGGTCGACGTACAGTTCTTCTTCGTTGTACTCGTAGGGACGCGAAATGATGGCCACCAGGACTACCCCCAAGGCGTGTGGAAACGGCGAGGCCCCTACCCGTAGCGACGCATCTCGTGGAAGAACCCGTCGACGAGCGTGAGGCCGCCGGCCCGGCTGACCTCGTCGTACACGAAACCGCCGACGGCCAGGTCGAGGACCCCGAGACCGAACGGCGAGAACACCACCGGGCGGTCGCCGGTGACCGCCACCCGGCCCGTCATCACGTCGTGGAGCGTGCCGGCCAGGAAGTCGCGGCGCCCCGTCTGCTGCTCGGCCAGGTGCACCGACGTGTTGGCCTTCAGGCAGTGCTCGACGTCGTCGACGATGTTGGTCGAGGCCCGGATGACCTCCGGCGCCAGGTCGCGCAGGGACACGTGCAGGACCAGCGGGCGGTGCGCGAACCACCCGGGATCGGTGACGTGGGGCGTGGCCGCGGTGGTGGCGAACACCAGCAGCTCGCTCTCCCGGACCAGGGACTCGGCGTCCGCGTGGGCGACCACCCGGTCCCCGCCGCCGGTGCGGGCCAGGGAGGAGCGGAAGCCGTCGACGTTCACCGGGTCGAGGTCGCGTACGCCGACGCGGTCGAAGGTCCACCCGGTCGCGACGAGGTAGCTGTGCACGTAGCGGGCGATCAGCCCGGTGCCGACGTAGCCGATCCGCACCGGGCGCGGTCCGCCGCCCAGCCGGTCCGCCGCCAGGGCCGCCGAGGCCGCGGTGCGCGCGGCGCTGATGATCGAGCCCTCCAGGCAGGCGAACGGGTACCCCGTGGTCGGGTCGTTGAGGATCAGCACCGCCGAGGCCCGCGGGATGCCCCGGGTGAGGTTCTCGGGAAAACTGGAGATCCATTTGATGCCGTCGACGCGCGTGTCACCGCCGAGCGAGGCCGGCAGCGCGATGATCCGCGATGACGGGCGATCGGGAAACCGCAGGAAGTACGACGGCGGGTTCACCGACCGGCCCGCGCCGTGCGCCCGGTAGGCGGCCTCGACGATCTCCACCACCCGCTTCTCGCGGTCCCGTAGGACGCGGGCCACCTCGGCGCCGGGGACGACGGCGAAGGACGGCACGGGTGGCGGTGTGGACATCGTGGACTCCCGGTGGCTGAGGTGTCGGTGGGGTGTCGTGGTGACGGCGCCGTCACAGGGTCAGGCTCGGGGCGCCGGGCGGCAGGCAGTCGCGCAGGTCGACCGGGTCGCCCATGCCGACCAGCACCTCCCGGGGACCCGAGTACGGCTCCCGGCTGTGCGCGGTGCGGACGTTGTCGACCACCAGCAGGTCGCCGTCGCGCCACGGCTCGCGGACGGTGTGCGCCTCGTACGCGTCGTTGATGAGCTGGACGACGTCCGCGCCGACCGGGTCGCCGTTGCCGAACGACGTGGTGAACGGCAGCGCCTCCGCGCCGTAGACGTCCACCAGGTAGGCGCGCACGTCCTGGTCCATGGTCCACTCGTTCAGGAAGGCGAGCTGGTTGAACCAGCAGCGCTCGCCGGTGACCGGGTGGCGGATCACCGCGGGGCGACGCTGCCGGGTGAGCAGCGACCCGTCCGGGCGCCACTCGTGCGCGATCGCGTTGTCCCGGCAGTACCGCGCCACGTCGTCGCGGTCCGTGGCGTCGAACGCCGCGGACCAGGACACCCCGAGGTCCTCGCGGTAGCTGCGGGTCAGGATCCAGCCCTCGCGCTCCAGGCGGTCCACCAGCGCGGGCGGCAGCGCCTCCAGCAGCGCCCGGGAGTCGGCGAGCCCGGTGACCCCGCCGGCCACCGGCGCCGTGCGGCAGGCGAAGAGCATCAGCCGGGGGAACCGCAGCGCGTAGCTCAGCTCGTGGTGCATGCACATGGGCTGGTCGCCGGGCCACCGCGACGACGAGTAGACGCCGTCGCCGTGCCCGACCCGGGGCGCGAACGGCTCCCGGTCGGCCATCAACTCGCCGGCCAGCGCGCGGAAGACCGCCGCCACCTGCGCGCTGTCGGCGAACCCGACGCCGCGCACCAGCACCGCGCCGCGGCGGGTGACCGCCGACAGCAGCGCGGCGCGGTGTGCCCGCACCCAGCCGGGCCCCTCGCCGGCGGGCGCCCGCACCACGGCCGGTCGGCCTGGCTCGACCGGGAGCGCGGCGGGGTCCCCCGTGGGTGCGCTCACCGCGTCGGCAGCCATCGTCCACGTCCTTCCGTCGGGTCGTCCGCGCTCGTCGCGGCGTTCACTGCGGTGGGTCCGGCCGCGCACCGCCGGCCACCGACCCGTGGTCGATCAGCGTGGCCAGCTCGGCCAGGACCGGGTGGCGGACCAGGTCCTGCAACGACACGGCCCGGTCGAGGCGGATCGCCAGCCGGACCGCCGACAGCGACGTCCCGCCCCGGTCGAAGAAGTGGTCGGAGCGGCCGATCTGCTCGACGGGCACGTCGAGCAGATCGGCCCAGGCGGCAGCCAGCCGGCGCTCGGTGGCCGTGCGCGGCGCCGGGCGCCGGCCCGCCTCCGCCGAGCCGCCCTCGTCGGCGAGCCGGCCGAGCGCCCGCTTGTCGACCTTGCCGTTCCCGGTCAGCGGGAGCGCCGCGCGCCAGATCGTCGCCGCCGGCACCATGTAGTCCGGCAGCGTGGCGGCGAGGGCGCCGCGGAGCAGGTCGGCCGGCAGGGCCTGCGCCGCGGTGTAGAAGGCGACCAGCTTGGCGCCGGCGCCCGCGCCGGTGACCACCGCCGCGGCGCCGCGGACACCGGGCACCTCCGCCAGCCGGCGCTCGACCTCGCCGAGTTCGATGCGGAAGCCGCGGATCTTCACCTGCGCGTCCCGGCGGCCGAGGAACTCCAGCCGCCCGCCGGGCAGCCAGCGGCCGAAGTCGCCGGAGCGGTAGAGGCGGTGGCCCGGCCGGTGGGGGTCGGCCAGGAAGGCGGCCCGGGTGCGCTCCGGATCGTTGACGTAGCCGCGGCCGACGCAGACCCCGGAGAAGACGATCTCGCCGGGGGTGCCGAGGGGGACGGGGAGCAGGTTCTCGTCGACCACGTAGACCCGCACGTTGCGCACCGGCCGCCCCAGCGGCACGCGGTCGCCGTCGGGAGCCCGCTCCATGACCTCGTGGTTGGTGTCGTCGGAGGTCTCGGTGAGCCCGTACGCGTTGACCAGCTTCACCCCGGGCCGGGCGGCGAACCACCGACGCACCAGATCCATCGGGAGCTCCTCGCCGGTGGCCGAGACGCATCTGAGGTGGGGCAGCGGGTGCGCACGGCGCTCCAGATAGGACAGCACCGCGTCGAGGTAGGACGGCACGAGCTGTGCGACGCTGACCCGTTCGGCGTCGAGGCGGGCCACGAAGCGGGCGACGTCGAGGACGTCGTCCTGCCCGACGACGACGGTGCGCCCGCCGACCAGCAGGGCCGAGACGAGCTGCCACAGCGAGATGTCGAAGCACTGGGGCGCGGTCTGCGCCACCGCGTCGCCGGGGCCGATCCGCAGGTCCTCGATCTTCGCGAGGACGTGGTTGAGCATGCCGGCGTGCTCGCACATCGCGCCCTTGGGCTGGCCGGTCGAGCCGGAGGTGAAGTAGATGTACGCGAGCTGGTCGGCTGCGACGGGCACCGCGAGGTCGGCGTCGCTGCCCTGCCCCGGGGCCGCCAGGCGGTGCAGGTCGAACCGCCGCAGGGCGGGCCGCGTGCCGAGCGCCGTATCGGGCCCGGGGCGCCGCCCCGACGGGTCGGCCGGGTCCGGCGTCCCGGTCAGGGCGAACCGGCAGCCGCTGCGGTCGAGCATGGCCGCGACCCGCTCGGCCGGGAAGTGCGGTTCGATCGGCAGGTAGACGCCGCCGGCCTTGAACACCGCGAGGACGGCGGCCAGCCAGCCCAGGTCGCGCTCGCTGACCACGGCGACCACGTCCTCCGGGCGCAGGCCGGCGGCCAGCAGCGCCCGGCCGATGCGGTTGGCCCGGCGGTTCAGCTCGTCGTAGGTCCACGCCTGCCCGCCGTGGACGGCGGCGACGGCGTCCGGGTGGGCGCGCACCCGCTCCTCGAACAACTCGTGGAGGCGCCGGTCGGGCAGCTCCCGGTGCGGGCCCGCCATGCCGTGCAGCTGCAGGCGCAGCTCCGCACCGGACAGCAGGCCCTGCGTGCGGTACGGCGCTCGCGGGTCGGTGACCAGGTGGGCCAGCGCGGCGGCGTGGTAGCCGGCGACGCGCACCGCCTGCTCGTCGCCCAGCACGTCCGTGCGGTACGACAGCCGGAGCACGAGCTCACCGGTCGGCGCGGCCATGGCGACCCGCAGCGCCGGGCCCGAGGCGTCCGGGCCCGAGGCGTCCGGGCCGGCGGCGTCGGCCGGGTCGCCGTTGGCGGCAGAGCTCACGGCGTCGGCCGGGCCCGCGTCGGCCGGGCCCGCGTCGGCCGGTCCCGCGGCGGCGGCCGGTCCCGGCGCGTCCTGGCTCCCGGCGTCGGGGCCCGGCAGGTCGACCACGGTGTCGAACAGCGGCTCGGGCAGGCCCAGCTCCGCCGCGGCCGCGGCGAGGCCCCCGGCGCCGTGGGCGGCGGCGCCCACCAGGTACCGGTGCGCCGCGGCCACCAGGTCGGCCCAGCACCCGCCCCCGGTGCGCAGCCGGCAGGGCAGGGCCCGCCGGCCCTCGGCGCGCACCCCGGTGGCGACCTGCGCGCTGCCGGTCAGTACGGCGTGGGCGCGCAGGTGCGCGGCCAGGAGCACCGCCTGCGGCGGCGCGCCGAGGTCGGCGGCGACCCGGCGCGTCGCGGCGAGCGTGCCCGCCGGCAGCGCCAGCTCCCGCGTGCGGACGCCGGCGGCGGGGCCGGGCGACGGGTCCCAGCTCGGGATCGCCGTGAACCAGCCCGTGGTGAGCACGTCGTGCCAGAACCTGCTGTCCGCCGGCACTCCGCCACCGTTTGCCGGTCCGCCCACTGTCGCCTCCGGTCTCCGGCCCAGTCTCGCGCTACGGTGCACCCACGCTAGGACGGCGCGTTGTCGCCTCGTTATCAATTCGATTCCGCGATCCCGCCGCGGCGCCGACGCCTCCGGCGGAGGGCTCCGCGCGCCGGTGGCCCGCCGCGGCCGGCGGTACCGACGGGTCGGATCGTCTATGCTTCCGCCATCCGCCGCCCGCCCTGACCCGCACGGGGTGTCCAGAAAGGACGTGATCACATGATCGGGGCACTCGACGGCGGCCAGGCGTGGCTGAGGCGTTTCCGGCAGCCCGGTGTGCCGCCGCGGCTGCGGCTGGTGTGCCTGCCGCACGCCGGCGGCGGGGCGAGCGCCTTCCGGTCCTGGCCGCACCTGCTGCCCGAGGACGTGGACATGCTGGCGGTGTGCTACCCGGGCCGGCAGGACCGCTTCCGGGAGCCGTGCGTCGAGCGGATGGACGTGATGGCCGACCTCGTGACGGAGGCCCTCCTGCCCTACGCGGGCGAGCCGCTGGCGGTGTTCGGGCACAGCATGGGCGCATCCATCGCCTACGAGGTGGCCGTGCGGATGGAGCAGCGGCACGGCCGGCGCCTGGCCGCCCTCTTCGTCTCCGGCCAGGCGCCGCCGCACCGCGCCCGCTACCGGGACGCCCACCTGCGCGGGGACGACGCGTTGATCGCCGACGTGCGCTGGCTCGGCGGCTCGGGAGCGGACGCCCCGGCGCACCCGGACCTGATCGAGCTGGTCCTGCCGGCGTTGCGCGCTGACTACGCCCTGCTGGCCGGTTACCGGCGCGACCCGCTGTACGTGCTCGGCACCCCGGTGGTCGCCTACGCCGGGCGCGACGACGGCGAGGTGTCCCCGGACGCGCTGGCCCGCTGGGCGGACGTGACCGAGGCAGGGCTCACCGTCCGCATGTTCCCCGGCGACCACTTCTACCTGGTCGACGCGGAGGCGGAGCTGGTCGCCGACGTGTCCGACCGCCTGGGCGCCTTCCGCAACACCGGCGCCGGCCGGGACCGCCCCTGAGCGGTCCGGCCGGCGGGCTCACCGCTGCCCGGCGGGCTCAGCGCTGCTCGGGGGACAGCCGGGCCCGGGCCGCCGCCGCCCGGTCCAGCGCGGTGGCCAGCGGAATCTGCGGCGACCACCCGGTGACCCGGGAGAAGGCGGAGGAGCCGACCACGAAGTCGACCAGGTCCGCCGGGGCCGCGGCCCGGTGCCGCACCTGCGTCACCGGAACCGGCGGCTTGCCGGTGTGTCTGGCGACGACCTCCGCGATCGCCCGGAACAGCTCGCCGACCGTGGTGCGCTGGCCGCTGCCGATCAGCCAGTGCCGACCGGCCAGCGCGTCCGCGTGGTCGACCGCGGCGGCGAAGGCGCGCGCGACGTCGTCGACGCACACCAGGTCCCGGGCCACCGTCCCGTCGTGCCACATGGTCAGCGGCTCTCCGGCGAACGCCCGGCGCATCATGGCCCCGACCATCCCGTGCTCCAGTGTGGACGGCCCGGTGCCCTGGCCGCAGACCGACGGCAGCCGGAGCGTGATGCCGCGGACCAGGCCCGCGGCCGTGGCGTCGGCCAGCGCCCGCTCCGCGGCGAGCTTCTGCCGGTCGTACTCGGATGCCGGCTCGTCGGTCTCCTCACCGGTCACCGCGGCACCGCCCGCGGTGCCCACCTGGGACAGGGCTCCGGCGAAGACGACCACCGGAGGCGTGCCCCGCCGCTGCCCGCGCACGGCCTCGATCAGGTCGTGCATCAGGCCGACGTTGACCCGTTCGGCGGCGTGGTCGCCCTCGCGGACCCGCCAGGTGGACAGGCCCTTGATGTACGCGAGCAGGTGGATCACGACGTCGGCGCCGGCCACCGCGGCGGCGACGGCACCGGGCTCGGTGAGGTCGCGGTGCAGCGGCTGCACCTCGGCGACGCCGCCGGGCGGCAGCGGGACCGGTCGGCGCGACACCAGCCGCAGCCGCACGGGCCGGGCGAGAAACTCGCGGGTGACCGCGGTGCCGATGAACCCGGACGCGCCGAGAACGACGACGAGCGGTCGGGACGGGGCGGTGTCTGACACGGCACTACCTCCTCGGTGGCGACGGCTACGGCCGGCGGCGGTACTGCCGCAGGGCCAGGGGGACGAAGACCGCGGTGAGCCCGGCGGTCCAGGCGAGGGTGCCGAGCACGGGCTGCATGACCGGCCCGCCGACCAGCAGGCCGCGGACGGCGTCACAGCACAGCGTGAGGGGGTTGACCTCCGCGAACGCGCGCAGCCAGCCCGGCATCGTGCTGGGCGGGACGAACATCGAGCTGCCGAACTGCAGCGGGATCATCCAGATGAAGCCGGCGGTGTCGACGGTCTGCGGGCTGCGGACGGTCAGTCCGATGCAGGCGGTCACCCAGGCGACCGCGGTGCCGAACGCGAGCAGCAGCAGCGCGGCGCCGACCAGGGCCAGCGCGTCGGTGCGCACCCGGAAGCCCAGCAGGAACGCGAACCCGAGCATCGCCAGCTGGCCGAACAGCATCCGGCACGCGTCGGTGCCGACCCGGCCGAGCAGCACCGACGACCGGGAGACGGGCAGGGACCGGAACCGGTCCATGAGCCCGCTGCTGAAGTCGTGGTTCAGCGCGACGCCGGTGCTGCGGGCGGCGAAGATGACCGTCTCGACGAGCATTCCGGGGATCAGGTAGGCCCGGTACTCCGCGGTGCCGCCGCCGATCGCGCCGGCGAAGATGTACAGGAAGATCACCGAGAAGACCATCGGCATCAGCGCCGCGTCGAAGAGCTGCATCGGCTCCGTCTTCATCTGCACCAGGTTGCGCCGGCAGAGCGCCCAGGCGTGGCGCACCGCCCGGCCCGCGGTGGAGCGCGGCGGGGGCGCGGTGGTCACGGCCCGCGCCGGGCCGACCTGGGTGGCGCTCATCCCGCCACACCCGGGCCGGTGGCCACCGGGGCCCGGTCCGGGTCCGCCGGGCGCGCCGCACCCCCGGGCGTGGCGCCGGTCAGGGCGAGGAAGACCTCGTCCAGGCTGGGCATGTGACTGCCGATCTCGGCGACGGAGACGCCGTGCTCGCCGAGGGCGCGCAGCGCCGCGGAGAGCTGTGCGTCGTCGGCCACGGGCAGCACCACGACGTCGTCCTCCACGGCCGCCGGCCCCAGCCCCGCGGCGGTGAGCGCGGCGACGACCGCCGCGGGCGGGGTCGGCGGGCCCGGTCGGACCCGCAGCGCCTTGCCGCCCACCCGGGAGCGCAGCTCCACGCTCGTGCCGGAGGCGACGATGCGGCCGCCGTCCATCACCACCACCGCGTCGGCCAGCGCCTCGGCCTCCTCCATGTACTGGGTGGTCAGCAGCACCGTGGTGCCCTGGCGGACCAGGTCGCGCACCGCGTCCCACAGCCCGTTTCGGCTGCGCGGGTCGAGGCCCGTGGTCGGCTCGTCGAGGAAGAGCACCGCGGGGTCGCCCACCAGGCTGGCCGCCAGGTCCACCCGGCGCCGCATGCCGCCGGAGTACGTGCGCACCAGGCGGTCGGCTGCCCCCGTCAGCCCGAACCGCTCCAGCAGCTCCGCGGCCCGCTCGCGGGCGCGGCGACGCGGCAGGTCGAGCAGCCTGCCGATGAGGTAGAGGTTCTCCCGCCCCGAGATGTTGGCGTCCAGGGCGGCGTACTGCCCGGTCAGCCCGATCGCCTCGCGGACCAGGTCCGGCCGCTCGGTCACCTCGTGGCCGTTGACCCAGGCCCGGCCCGCGTCCGGCCGCAGCAGGGTGGCCAGGATCCGTACCGTGGTGGTCTTCCCGGCGCCGTTGGGCCCGAGCAGGCCCAGCACGGTGCCGGCGGGCACCTCCAGGTCCACCCCGGCCACGGCGCGGGTCCCCGCGAACTCCTTCACCAGCCCGCTGACCAGGATCGGCGCCGTCATCCGCCGGCCACCAGGCGCTCCAGCTCGGCCACGACCTCGGCGGGCGGCGCCATGGTGGCCATCTCGGCGCGCACCTCGGCGGCGGCC
>DATMJT010000137.1:0-2376 GCA_035553735.1 Pilimelia sp. | reverse complement strand
CCGGTACCCCGCCCGCGTCCGCCGCCTCTGCCGCCGCCGGCGCTGTCGCCGCGGGTGGCCCCGCGGCCGCGCCGCCGGCCGCGCCGCCCCCCGGCCGCGGCCCCGTGCCGCCGCACCGGCCCGCCGAGGAGCCGGCGCCGCTGGGCTCGTGGCTGCCCGGCTACCTCGCGCTCGCCCTGATCTGGGGTTCGAGCTTCCTGCTCATCAAGGTGGGCGTCGCCCAGCTGCACCCGCTGTACGTCTCCCTCGGGCGGGTCGCCGTGGGCGCGCTGACCCTGCTGGTGGTGCTGGCCGTCACCCGCGGCCGGCTGCCGCGCGGGTGGCGTACCTGGGGCCACCTGTCGGTGGTCGGGGTGATCGGCACGGCCGTGCCGTTCACCCTGTTCGGGTACGGCGAGCAGCGCATCTCCTCGGCGCTGGCCGGCATCTGGAACGCCACCACCCCGCTGGTCGCCCTGCCGGTGGCCATCCTGGTGTTCCGCACCGAGCGGCTGACCCTGCGGCGCGCGGTCGGCGTCCTGCTCGGCTTCGCCGGGGTGCTGGTGGTGCTCGGCGTATGGCGGGGCGTGGGCGGGGCACAGCTCGCCGGCCAGGCCATGTGCTTCGGCGCCGCGGCCTGCTACGCGGTGGCGATCCCGTACCAGCGCCGCTTCCTCAGCGGCCTGCCCGGCTCCGGGGTCGGCGTCCCGGCCGGGCAGCTGATCACAGCGACGCTCGCCCTTGTCCTGGTGACCCCGCTGGTCGCGGGGGCGCCGCCGGCCCCGGCCAGCCTCGACCCCGAGGTGGTCGGCGCGGTGCTGGCGCTCGGCGCGCTCGGCACCGGCCTGGCCTTCGTGCTGCACTTCCGGGTCATCCGGTTCGCCGGCGCCAGCACCTCCGCATCGGTGACCTACCTGCTCCCCCTGGTCTCCACCGTGATCGGACTGCTGGTGCTGCGCGAGGAGGTCTCCTGGTACCAGCCGGTCGGCGGGCTCGTCGTGCTGCTCGGGGTGGGCATTTCGCAGGGGTTGCTCCGGCTGCCGGTCCGACGCCGCCTCCGGCGGGCCGATCCGGTGCCCCGCGGGGCGTAGCGCCACGGGCTGGGGGCATGGCGCGTGGCGGGGCCTCAGCGTGCGGCGTGCGACGCGGCCCAGGACAGCAGGCGCTCCGCCGGCCAGGTGTTCACCACCCGATCCGCCGGCACCCCGCACTGCGCGGCGCGTAGGCAGCCGAACGGCAGCCAGTCGAGCTGGCCGGGCGCGTGGGCGTCGGTGTCGATGCTGAACAGGCAGCCGGCCTCCACGGCCAGCCGCAGCAGCCGCTTCGGGGGGTCCAGCCGGTCCGGCCGGGAGTTGATCTCCACGGCCTTGCCCAGCTCCGCGCAGGCGGCGAACACCGCGTCGGCGTCGAAGTCGCTCGGCGGCCGGGTCTGCCCCGCCCGGTGGCCGCGGTCGCCGCCCCCGGTCAGCCCGACCCGGGACGCCGGCACCTTGCGGCCGGTGCAGTGGCCCAGAATGTCCAGGTGCGGGTTGCGGACGGCGGTGAGCATCCGGCGGGTCATCTTCGCCCGGTCGTCGCGCAGGCCGCTGTGCACGGAGCCCACCACCACGTCCAGCCGGGCCAGCAGCTCGTCCTCCTGGTCGAGGGAGCCGTCCGCCAGGATGTCCACCTCGATCCCGGTGAGGATGCGGAAACCGGCCGGCAGCTGTGCGTTGAGCGTCGCCACGTGGTCCAGCTGGCGGCGCAGGCGGGCCGGGGGCAGCCCGCGGGCCACGGTGAGCCGGGGGGAGTGGTCGGTCAGCACCACGTACTCGTGGCCCAGCTGCACGGCGGCCAGGGCCATCTCCTCGATCGGCGAGCCGCCGTCGGACCAGTCGGAGTGCAGGTGGCAGTCCCCGCGCAGGGCGGCCCGCAGCGCGGCGGCGGCCGCGTCCAGCGGCTGGCCCTCGGTGGCCAGCAGCCGGCGCAGGTAGACCGGTTCCTCCCCGGCCAGCGACTCGGCCACGCAGCGGGCCGTGACGTCGCCGACCCCGGCCAGCTCGGTCAGCGTGCCGGCGGCCGACCGGGAGGCCAGCTCCCCGGCCGGTAGGGCGGCCAGCGCGGCGGCGGCCGACCGGAAGGCGCGCACCCGGTATGTCGCCTCGTTCGCCCGCTCCAGCAGGAAGGCGATCCGGCGCAGGTCGGCGATGGCGTCCCGGGTCGACACGCCCCCACCCTACGGGCGCTCCGGCGGCTAGCGTGGGCCGGTGCGGACAATCGACTGGGCCGACGACGCCATCGAGATCATCGACCAGACGGCCCTGCCCGGGGTCACCCGGGTCCTGCGGCTGTCCACTGTGGACGAATTGGTGGCGGCCGTGGGCTCCCTGGCCGTGCGCGGGGCGCCCGCGCTGGGGG
>DATMJT010000136.1:0-2247 GCA_035553735.1 Pilimelia sp. | reverse complement strand
ACCCCCGAGGACGTCGCCGCCGGCCCAGTCCTCGGGCTTGCCGGTGGCCGCCGCGGCCGGTCGGTCGATGCCGATGCGCGCCAGGTCGCGCTGCGCGGCGGCGACGTCCTCGGGGGTCTCGCCCAGCAGGGTGACCGGCGTGCCCCACGGCATCAGCCAACCGAGGTAGGTCACGAAGCTGCCGTCCAGGCCGAGGCTCACCGTGCCGGGGAGGTGCCCGGCGGCGAACGCGGTCCGGCTCCGCAGGTCCACCACCCACTCGCCGGCTGCGATCCGGCGGCGCAGCTGCGCGGGGTCCGCCGGCCGGGGCGGGGACAGGTCCGCCGGTGCGGGGCCGGCGGCGTTGACCGGGCCCACGTGGGCGTAGTACGCCGGGTAGGCGTCAAGCCCGGCCAGCAGGGTGTCGACGAACCGCTCCTCGTCCTGGGTGAGCGCCGGATTGTCGCGCGCCTCGGCGGCGATGGTCGACGATGTCCGGTCGGACCGGGTGGCGGCGCAGAAGCTGCCGAACCCGTGGGTGGGGTAGAGGGCCGTGTCCGCGGGCAGTTCGGCGGCCAGCCGGCGGGCCGAGGCGTGCTGGGCCCGGGCGAGCGCCTCGGTGTGGGCGGCGCCGAGCAGGTCGGGCCGCCCGGTCGACCCGTACAGCAGCGAACCGCCGGTGAACACGGCCACCGCCTCGCCGTCGGCCTGCAGCGCGTACGACAGGTGGGTGAAGGTGTGGCCCGGCGTGTGCAGCACCCGGACCCGCAGCCGCGGTCCCGCTGCCAGCACGTCGCCGTCGCGCACCCCGAGCCGGTCGAAGCCCACCTCGTCGTCGGCGGAGAGCACGTACGCGGCCCCCAACGTGCGGGCCAGGGCGTAGCCGCCGGTGACGTAGTCGTTGTGGACGTGGGTCTCCAGCACGTGGGTGACGTGGAGGTCGTGCCGGCCCACCACGTCCAGCACCCGGTCGGTGTCCCGCTGCGGGTCGACGACGATCGCGTGCCGCCCGTCGTGGGCCACGTAGCTGCGGTCGCCGAGGGAGGGGGTGTCCAGGGAGACGATCTCCACCGGTGCGCTCATCGCGTGCTCCTTCCTCGCCGGCGAACGTACCCCCGGGGTATCGCGCCGCCGGGGCCGCGCCTATCGGGAATGTTCCCGGGCGGCTGGCGGTCATACCCCCGGATGTGTGTCGGCCGGGGCGCTGTGCCCGAGGAGGACGCGGTGCGACTCGACGAGGACGTGGTCGGTGCGGGGGTCCGGCTGGAGACGCGGGTCCTCTCGCTGGCCTGAGCGGGCCGGCGGCCCGGTCGGGCGTTCCCGTAGGTAGGGCGTCCGCCGGTCAGTCGTCCCCGCGGGCCGAGGCCGCCCAGCGCTGCCACCACACCTGCTCGGGCAGCTCCCCGGCCGCCTCGGCGAGGGCGGCCAGGCCCGCGGCGAACCGCTCCGGCGCGGGTGGGTCGGCCCGGCTCAGCAGGCTGGCGACCTGGTCGCGGCGGTGCCGCTGCACGGTGCCGATCAGCTCCGTGCCGGATCCGGTGAGCGCCAGCCACGAGCCGCGGCGGTCCTCCGGCCGCCGGAAGCGGCGCAGCAGCCCGCGGCGCACCAGCCGGTCGCAGTTGCGGGTGACCGTCGAGGGGGCGAGCCCGAGCTCGGTGGCCAGGTCGCCGGCGCGCAGCGGTCCGTGGGCGGCCAGGACGAGCAGGACCCGGTACTGGGGCAGGGTCAGCTCGGTGGGCAGCTCGCTGAGCGACCGGGCGGTCAGCCCGACCAGCGCCCGGCTGACCGCCAGCAGCCCGGCGAGCACCGCGTGGTCGGGCTGCGCGGCCGATGGCCCCTCCGGCCCTCCGTTTGCCATACGACAATTGTTTCAGATGCCGTTCGAGGTTCGGCCGTTCGTCGGGGTGCGCGCGGCGGGGTGGGCTGAGTAGAGTGCCGGGAACGCCTGTATGGGTACAAAGGTCTCCGATGCGGGCCGCGAGGTCGTCGGGGTCGCCGGCTCCGTCAGCCGGGTGGGCAGGGTGCGGACCCGCGGATCACGTGCGGGGCCGACGGCGATCGAAAGGGGATACTTTGTGGACCTTTCGCTGGCGGTGACCCGGGGGGCGGACGGCGCGGTGCGCATCCGGCCCCGCGGCGAGGTGGACGTCGGCAACGCCTTCCGGATCCGCGAGGTGGTCGACGCGCTGCTCGTGGACAGCCGGCCGGCGCGGATCGTGGTGGACCTGTCCGCGGTCACCCTCATCGACAGCCTGGGCATCGGCGCCC
>DATMJT010000135.1:0-13898 GCA_035553735.1 Pilimelia sp. | reverse complement strand
GCGCGGGGTGCTCCGGCCGGCGGTCTCCGCCGAGCCGGCCGGGTGGGCCGCCGCCGCCGGGCCGCGCCGGGTCAGGCGACGGCCGGCTCGCCGACCAGCGTGACGCCCGCCGCGCGCAGCTGCGCCAGCGCCGTCTCCGTGGTCGGGCGGGCCACCCCCGCGGTGAGGTCCAGCAGCACCGTGGTGTCGAAGCCGGCGCGGGCGGCGTCCAGGGCGGTGGCGCGCACACAGTGGTCGGTGGCGATGCCCGCCACGTCCACGGCGGTCACCTCCCGGGCGCGCAGCCAGTCGGCCAGCGCCACGCCGTCGGCCTCGCCCTCGAAGCCCGAGTACGCGGCCGCGTGCGCGCCCTTGGCGAAGACCGCCTCCACCCGCCGGCGGTCCAGGTCGGGGTGGAAGTCGGCACCGGCCGTGCCGGCCACGCAGTGCGGCGGCCAGCTGTCCACGAAGTCCGGCTGGTCGCTGAAGTGGGCGCCGGGGTCGATGTGGTGGTCCCTGGTCGCCACCACGTGGGCCCACCGGTCGTCGGGCTGCGCCAGGGCCGACGAGATGGCCCGCGCGACGGCGCCGCCGCCGCGGACCGGCAGCGAGCCGCCCTCGCAGAAGTCGTTCTGCACGTCGACGATGATCAGCGCACGGCGCATCGGGGCCTCCTGGTGCGGCGGTGGTCAGGTCGCGGGCACGACGGTCACCGGCAGGGCCGGGTCGCCCGCGGACAGCTTCAGGCCCTCCCACGGGATCGAGATCAGGCACTGACGCAGGTGCTCCCGGGCCTCGGTCAGGGAGGGTACGTGCTCCGGCTCGCCGCCGACCAGGAACGAGTGCTGCAGCAGGCGGTCGCCGGGGCGGTGGTCCGGCACGCCCTGCGCCACGACGATCTCCTCGGTCGCCGTACCGGTCGGCTTGTGCCGCCGCACGGCGGTCTTGCGGCCGCCGACGGTGGCCTTGTTCTCCGAGCGCTTCACCACCGGCCGCCCGTCCACCTCGACGAGCTTGTAGACCAGGTGGGCGGTTGGTGCGCCGGAGCCGGTGACCACGGCCGTGCCGGCGCCGTAGAGGTCGACCGGCTCGGCGGCCAGCGCGGCGATCGCGTGCTCGTCGAGGTCCCCCGACACGATGATCTTGGTGTCGGTGGCGCCCAGCGAGTCGAGCAGCTCCCGGCAGTGCTGCGCCAGGGCGGCCAGGTCGCCGGAGTCGATCCGGATGGCCCGCAGGTCGGTCCCGGCCACCGCGATGGCGTTGCGGATGCCCTGGTCGATGTCGTACGTGTCGACCAGCAGCGTGGTCTCCTTGCCCAGCGCCGCGACCTGCGAACCGAACGCGCTCGGCTCGTCGTCGTGCAGCAGCGTGAAGGCGTGGGCCGCGGTGCCGGCGGTGGGGATGCCGAAGCGCCGTCCGGCGGCCAGGTTGGAGGTGTAGGCGAAGCCGGCCAGGTAGGCCGCGCGGGCGGCGGCCACCGCGGCCTCCTCGTGGGTACGCCGCCCGCCCATCTCGATCACGCCGCGGCCGCGGGCCGCGGTGACCATCCGGGCGGCCGCCGCCGCGATCGCGCAGTCGTGGTTGAGCACCGACAGGACCAGGGTCTCCAGCACCACGCACTCGGCGAAGGTGCCCGACACCGTGAGGATCGGCGAGCCGGGGAAGAACAGCTCGCCCTCGGCGTAGCCGTCGATGTCGCCGGTGAACCGGTAGGCGGCCAGCCAGCGGGCGGTCGCCTCGTCCACGATCCCCCGGGCCCGCAGGAAGTCGATCTCCTCGGCGCCGAACCGGAACTGCCGTACCAGGTCGACCAGGCGGCCGGTGCCGGCCACCACGCCGTACCGGCGCCCGGCCGGCAGCCGGCGGGCGAACACCTCGAACACGCAGCGCCGGTCGGCCGTGCCGTCGCGCAGCGCCGCGTTCACCATCGTGAGTTCGTAGTGGTCGGTCAGCAGGGCCGGGGTGCGGTCGGTCACCGCATCAGCCTAGATCGAACGGCCGGCGCGGGGCATCCGCGGGGCGGGTCCGCTTGTGCGAAAGGCTCGCATCGATTGCCCGGAGGGTGGCTATCTGCGGCTGTTTTCAGTAACGTGCGGGTTTCTCGGGTAGGCGCTCCGCTACGGAGCGCCGCGAGGTCCGCGGGCCCGGAGTGGGTTCGCGCGGTTCGGCGTGCCCTGATCAGGAGGCAACGCATGGATTCCGGACCCCTCCGGAGCCTGACCATCCCCGGCGTCGCCATCCCGGCCCCCCGGCGGGTGCGGCCGACGGCGCTCGCCCCGCGTCCGGTGCCCGACCTGTCCGCCCCCGACGAGCCGACCGCCGTGATCGTGGTGGGTGCCACCGGCCGCGAGCGCCGGGCGGTCGTCGCCGCGCTGCTCGGTCTCCCGCCGCGGGCGCTGCCGGCCCCCGGCGGGGCCTCGCTGGTGATCGGGTACGGCCAGCCCGGCCCGGCCCGCGCCTACGTGCCGGGGTGCCGGGCGCCGCAGCCGGTGCCGTCCGGCCCGGCGGCTGATCCACCCGGCGGACCGGCCGCCGCCGGGCCCGGCCAGCGACCCGCCCGCCGGGTGGAGCTGCGGCTGCCGGAGCCCCTGCTGCGGCACTTCGCCGTGGTCGACCTGCCGGACCTGGTCGGCCTCGCCGCCGCCGGGGGTGGCGTGCTGGCCGATGCCGCGCGGCGCGGCGGCGCGGTGCTGTGGCTGGTCGGCGCCGACGTCGACCCGCCGCCGGCCGAGCTGCGCGCCGTCGCCGCGCTGGCCGGCACCGCCCGGCTGTTCGTCGCGGTCACCACCGGGCCGGCACAGCCGGCCGGTCCCGATCCCGTGGCCCGGCTGCGGGCCCGCACGGCCGCCACGCACCCCGCGCTGGCCACGGTGCCGTGGTTCGGCGTGGACCCGGGCGCCGGCGACGTGGCGTTCCTGCGCCGCGCCCTGATCGACTGGTCGGACGAGGAGAGCCTGGCCCGGGCCGGCGCCAATCCCACCACCTGGCCCGGGGCGTCCGCGGCCGTGCCGCTGCGGGCGCCCGACACCGGCCGCCCCTGGGCCGAGGTGCTCGACGCGTGGCCCGCGGCGGCGCTCGGCCGGCTCCGCGGCCGGCTCGGGCGCTCGGTCGCGGAGCTGCACCAGCGCTGTGTGCGGGAGCTGGACGCCGATGGCCCGGGTCCGGACCCGGTCGGCCTCGATCGCGGGCTGCATGCCCTGTCGCTGCTGCTCACGGTGGAGGCCGACGGCGCGGTGGCGACGCTGACCGACGACGTGCTGCGCCGGGTGCTGCGCGACGGCCTCACCGAGGCCGTGCGGCGGCGGGTGGTCGCGGCGGTGCGCCGGGACCTCGCCGACGACGGCGGCGCGGGGCTGGACCGGGTGCTGCTGGTGACCGGCACGGCCGGCGTCGCCGCGCTGGCCGGGCCGGAGGCGCTGGCCGCCCTGCCGGTGTACCCGGCGGCGGCGCGCTGGACGATCCTGCCGCCGCTGGGCCTGGCCCTGTCCGCCGGCTGCTACCAGGTCTGTCGGGTGGACCCCGGCCGCGGGCGGGAGGCCGAGCTCGACCGGGTGCGGCAGTGGCTGCGGCGGGCCGCCGACGCCGTCGAGGCCGCGGTGGTCGCCGAGCTGGACCGGCGGTTCACCGCGGTGCACCGGTCGCTGGGTGGGCTGTTGGCGGAGAGCGTGGACCACGGCCTCCTGCTGGCCTAGCCGCCTGCTCCACGGTGCGTCGGCGGTTGCTGCCGCCGACGGTGCGGGGCCCGTCGCGCGCGGCGGAACGCGTGGCACGATGGGGGAATGGCTGCACCACACGTGGCGCCGGTGGAGACTCCGGGCACGGAGCAGACCCCCGGCGTGGAGCTGTCCTGGGTCACGATCGTGTGGGACGACCCGGTGAACCTCATGTCGTACGTGACCTGGGTTTTCCAGAAGCTGTTCGGCTACAGCCGGGAACGGGCCGAGGCGCTCATGCTCGACGTGCACCACAAGGGCCGCGCGGTGGTCTCCAGCGGCCCCCGCGAGCGGATGGAGCTCGACGCGGCCCGGCTGCACGGCTACGGTCTGTGGGCCACCGTGGACCAGCCCTAGCGCGTGCGGCGAACGCCGTCGCGGGCGCCCGCGACGGCGTGAGCGGTGCGGCGCGCGGCGGCGAGGGGGCGGCGTGGGCGGTGCGGCGCGCGGCCGCGTGGGCGGTGCGGCGAGCGGCGGCGAGGGGCGGCGTGAGGGAGCGCAGCGAGGGGACGGCGTGAGCATGTTCCGGCGGCACGGCGAGCACTGCGTGGCCCGGTTCACCCCGGACGAGGCCAGGGTGCTGCGCCGGGTGGCCGCGGAGGTGGTCGGCCTGCTGAGCAGCGACCTGGACCGGGCGGACCCGGTGGTGGAGCGGCTGTTCCCCGACGTGTACCCGGACCGGCCGGCGGACTCGGCCGACCTGCGGCAGTACCTGGAGGGCGAGCTCAAGACCGCCAAGATCGACCAGGCCGGGGCGATGCTCGCCGCGTTGCCGCCCGAGTCCGGGGGCGAGGTGCGGCTCGACCCCGAGGCGGCGGAGGCGTGGCTGCGCGCGCTCAACGACGCGCGGCTGGCGATGGGCGTCCGGCTGGAGATCACCGGGGACACGGACCTGCAGGACGAGCTGGACGACGCCGTGCTGCGCGACCCCGCCTCGGCCCGGGTGTTCCAGCTCTCCGTGTACGCCTACCTCGGCTACCTGCAGGAGTCGCTGCTGAACGCGGTCTGCGGTGCGGCGTGACGCTGGCCACGGGGTCGGCTGCGGGCGCCGGCGGTAGGTAGGATGGCCGCGTGTTGCGCATCGACCGGGCGATCATGGACGCGATCGTCGCCCACGCGCGCCGGGACCACCCCGACGAGGCGTGCGGCGTCGTCGCCGGTCCCGCGGGCAGCGACACCCCCACCCGGCACATCCCGATGGACAACGCCGAGCGGTCGCCCACGTTCTACCGCTTCGACGCGATGGAGCAGCTGCGGGTGTGGCGGGAGATGGACGACCGCGACGAGGAGCCGGTCGTCATCTACCACTCGCACACCGCCACCGAGGCGTACCCGTCGCGCACCGACATCTCGCTGGCCGGCGAGCCCGCCGCGCACTACCTGCTGGTCTCCACCCGGGATCCGGAGCACACCGAGATCCGCTCGTTCCGCATCGTGGACTCGGCGGTGACGGAGGAGCCGGTCGAGGTGGTGGACGCCACCGTGGACCCGCACGCCGTGCAGTCGTACATGTTCGGGCAGAGCCCGACGAGCGTCGATTACGAGTGTTCCGACGGCGGCGCCGCTGGTGTGGCGGCCTGACCCGTTCGGCTTTTGGATCTGACTCGTCGACTTTCCCCGCAAGGAGTACGCCATGGCCATCGAAGTTCGCATCCCGACCATCCTGCGCCCGCACACCGGCGGCGCGAAGTCCGTGGAGGGCGCCGGGGACACCCTGGCCGAGCTGCTGACCGACCTGGACGCCAAATACCCGGGCCTGCGGGCCCGGCTGGTCACCGACACCGGCGCGCTGCACCGGTTCGTCAACGTCTACGTCAACGACGAGGACGTGCGCTTCCTCGGCGCCCTGGACGCCAAGCTGTCCGACGGCGACACGGTGACCATCCTGCCCGCCGTGGCGGGCGGGGCGTTCGGCCTGGCGGCGGCCGCCGCCGTCCTCCAGCGCTGAGGAGGCCGCCGTGGCGCGGTACGACAGCCTCCTGGACGCCTGCGGGGACACCCCGCTGATCGGCCTGCCCCGGCTCTCGCCGGCCGTACCGGAGGGCGCCCCGCCGGTACGGCTCTGGGCGAAGCTGGAGGACCGCAACCCCACCGGCAGCGTGAAGGACCGCCCCGCGCTGTTCATGATCAGGGCGGCGGAGGAGTCCGGCGCCCTGCGCCCCGGCGACACCATCCTGGAGCCGACCAGCGGCAACACGGGCATCGCCCTGGCCATGGTGGCGAAGCTGCGCGGCTACCGGCTGGTGTGCGTGATGCCGGAGAACGTCTCGGCGGAGCGGGTCCAGCTGCTCCGGATGTACGGCGCCGAGATCATCTTCTCGCCGGCGGCCGGCGGCTCCAACCAGGCCGTGGCCACCGCCAAGCAGATCGCCGCCGAGCACCCGGACTGGGTGACCCTGTTCCAGTACGGCAACGAGGCCAACGCCCGGGCGCACTACGAGACCACCGGGCCCGAGCTGCTGCGCGACCTGCCCACCGTCACGCACTTCGTGGCGGGGCTGGGCACCACCGGCACGCTGATGGGCGTCGGGCGCTACCTGCGCGAGAAGGTGGACGGCATCGAGATCGTCGCCGCCGAGCCGCGCTACGGCGAGCTGGTCTACGGGCTGCGCAACATCGACGAGGGCTACGTGCCGGAGCTGTATGACGCGACGGTGCTGACCCGCCGGTTCTCCGTCGGCACCCGGGACGCGGTGCTGCGCACCCGCCAGCTCGTGGAGGTGGAGGGCCTGTTCGTCGGCTTCTCCACCGGCGCGGTGCTGCACGCGGCGCTGGCGGTGGCGCACGAGGCGGTCAGGGCCGGTCGCCGCGCGGACGTGGTGTTCCTGGTCGCCGACGGCGGCTGGAAGTACCTGTCGACCGGGGCCTACGGCGGCACGCTGGCCGAGGCCGAGGAGGCGCTCGAGGGCCAGCTCTGGGCCTGAGGCACCGGCCTCTGAGCCCTGGGCCACCGACCGGCCGCCGGGTCCGGCGGCGGTCCGCGGCCCGGCCGCCGGGAGCCGCCGGTGGCTCAGAGGGCCACGGCGTGGCTCAGAGGGCCACGGCGCTGATCACCAGGTTGGCGACCAGCGGCACCGTCGCCGCGGCGAGCAGGAGGAACGGCAGCCGGGTGCGCTGCACCGCGAGGAACGCCGCGGCGGTGAGCGCCGCGCCGACCGCGCCGACGGTGACCACCGTGGGCTCGTACCAGTCCGGCGCGGCGCCGGAGGCCACCGCGAACAGCGCCCGGGCGCCGACGGCCAGGCCGACCAGGGCCAGCAGGGCCGCCCAGCCGCAGATCGCCACCATCCGGCCCGACCGGGGCGCCGGGTCGTCGGGCCGGGGCAGGCGCAGCGGTGCCTCCGGCCCGTGGTCGCGGTCGGTGGTCAGCGTCGGGCTCGGCACGGGGTTCACCCTCCGGTGTGCGGACTCGTGGCAAGACGGTCGTTTCCCTACCCCTGTGAACGCAGGGGTATGGCCGCGCGTAACGCCGCAATATGTGATCTCCGTGACGCCGTTCCGGTGATCCACGTGTCACCTTGACGACATGTTCGATCAGAACATCCTGACCTTCCGCGGATCCGGCGTAGGCTGCGCACCGTGACGGACGCGCCGTTGGGGATCTTCGATTCCGGGGTGGGTGGGCTGACGGTCGCCCGCGCCATTGTCGACCAGCTCCCGCACGAGCAGGTGATCTACCTCGGCGACACCGCCCACGTGCCGTACGGACCCAAGCCCATCGCCGACGTCCGCCGGTACGCGCTGCGGTGCCTGGACCGGCTGGTCGACGAGGGCGTCAAGCTGTTGGTCATCGCGTGCAACACCGCCTCGGCCGCGTGCCTGCACGACGCCCGCGAGCGCTACCCCGTGCCCGTGGTGGAGGTGATCCGCCCGGCCGTGCGCCGGGCGGCCGGTGCCACCCGCAGCGGCCGGGTGGGCGTGATCGGCACGGCCGCGACGGTCGCCAGCGGCGCGTACGCCGACGCCTTCGCCGCCGCGCCGCAGGTGCGGGTGACCAGCGTCGCGTGCCCCCAGTTCGTCGACTTCGTGGAGCGCGGCATCACCTCCGGCCGGGCGCTGCTGGGCCTGGCGCACGCCTACCTGGAGCCGCTGCAGCGCGCCCAGGTCGACACCCTGGTGCTGGGCTGCACCCACTACCCGCTGCTGTCCGGGCTGGTCGGCCTGGTGCTGGGCGACGGGGTCACGCTGGTGTCCAGCGCCGACGAGACGGCCAAGGACGTGTACCGCGTGCTCACCGAGACCGACGCCGTACGCCCCGCCGACGCGCCGCCGCCGGTGCACCGCTTCCTGAGCACCGGTGACCCGGCGTCGTTCGGCCGCCTGGCCCGGCGCTTCCTCGGGGCGGACATCCTCGCCGCGGCGCCGGTGGCGGCGCTCGCCGCCGAGCCGGACGCCGCGCCCGGGTCGCCGTCGCCCGCGACGCGCCGCGCCGCGGTCCCCGCCGCCCGGGCCGGCGCCGCCGCGCCGCCGGCGGGTCGGGTCGTCCAGGCCGGGTCGTCCCTCGGAGTCGGCGGATGAGGCTGACGGTGCTCGGCTGCGCCGGCAGCTTCCCCGGTCCGGAGTCGGCCTGCTCGGCGTACCTGGTGGAGGCCGAGGGCTTCCGCCTGCTGCTGGACTTCGGCACCGGCTCGCTGTCGGCCCTGCAGCGGTACGCCAACCTGCGCGCGGTGGACGCGGTGCTGCTGACCCACCTGCACTGCGACCACATGCTCGACGCCTGCTCCTACGTGGTGGTCCGGCGGTACGCACCCGACGGGCCCTACCCGCCGCTGCCGGTGTACGCGCCGGCCGGCGCCCCGGACCGCATCGCCGCGGCGTACAGCCCGGAGGAGAGCGGCGTCGAGGACGTCTACACCTTCTACGGCCTGGAGCCCGGCACGTTCCCGATCGGTCCGTTCACCGTCACCGTGGACCGGGTCAACCACCCCGTCGAGACCTACGGCGTGCGGCTGGAGCACGACGGCCGGGTGCTGGCGTACTCCTCCGACACCGCACCCTGCGACGCGCTGATCCGCCTGGCCCAGGGCGCCGACCTGTTCCTGTGCGAGGCGAGCTACCTCGACGGCGAGGACAACCCGCCGGACCTGCACCTGACCGGGCGGGAGGCGGGCGAGATCGCCACCAAGGCCGGGGTGGGGCTGCTGGTCCTGACCCACCTCGTGACCGCCTGGGGCAGCGAGGCCGCCACCCGGGAGGCCGCCGCGGCGGCCTTCACCGGGCCGGTCGACGTGGCCCGCGCCGGCGCGCGTTACCGGCTCTGAGGCGCCCGGTTCCCGGCTGGGTGCCCCGCTTCCGGGCGTACGCCTGACTCCCGGCGCGGCGCCGGCCGCCGCGGCGAACCGACAACTCTTGGCGTACCGTTCGCCGCCGGGTCAGGCGGCCGCTGCCTGGCGCATCCGCGGGACCCCCACCGTGGGGTCATGCGCATCGCCATCGTCACGGAGTCGTTCCCGCCCGACGTCAACGGTGTCGCCAACTCCGTGGCACGGATCGCCGACCACCTGGTCGCCCGGGGCCACCAGCCGTTGGTGGTGGCGCCGGCCCCCGGCGTCGCGACCCCCGCGATCGCGCCGGCCACCCCGTACCCCGTGGTGCGGGTGCCCAGCGTGCCGCTGCCGCGCTACCGCCAGGTCCGGCTCGGGCTGCCGGCGCGCCGGCTCGCCCAGGCGTTGGTCGCCCACGCACCCGACGTGGTGCATCTCGCCAGCCCCTTCGTGCTGGGCGCCCGGGGCGGTGCGCTGGCCCGCCGGCTGGGCGTGCCGACCGTGGCGGTGTTCCAGACCGACGTGGCGGCCTACGCCCGCCTCTACCGGGCCGGCTGCACGGCGGGCGCGGCCTGGCGGTGGCTGCGCGCCATCCACAACGGCGCGGACCGGACGCTGGCGCCCTCCACGGCCGCCGCGCGGGACCTGACGGCGCACGGCGTGGCACGGGTGTGGCTGTGGCCCCGCGGCGTGGACGCCGACCTGTTCCACCCGGACCGGCGCAGCGACCGGCTGCGCGCCCTGCTCGCCCCGGACGGCGAGGCCATCGTCGGGTACGTGGGGCGGCTGGCCGCCGAGAAGCGGGTCGACCTGCTCGCCGCGACCGCCCGGCTGCCCGGGGTGCGCACCGTGGTGGTGGGGGACGGCCCGGCCCGCCGGTCGCTGGAGCGGGCCCTGCCGGGCGCGGTGTTCCTCGGCGCCCGGCACGGCGTGCGGCTGGCCCACCTGTTCGCCAGCTTCGACGTGTTCGTCCACCCCGGGCCGTACGAGACGTTCGGGCAGACGGTGCAGGAGGCGATGGCCAGCGGGCTGCCCGTGGTGGCGCCCGCCGCCGGCGGCCCGATGGACCTGGTCGCGCCGGGCCGCACCGGTCTGCTCGTGCCGCCGGGGGACGGCGCGGCGCTGGCCGGGGCGGTCGCCGCACTCGTCGCCGACGCCCCGCGCCGGCGGGCGTACGGGGCGGCGGGGCGCGCCGCCGTCGCGGGTCGCACCTGGGCCGCGGTCGGCGACGAGCTGATCGGCCACTACCGGGCCGTGTGCGGCCAGCGGGACCCCCGGCCGGCGCCGCGGCCGGGTCGGCCGCAGCCGCGACCGGTGTCCCGGTCTGGTCGGCCGGCGGTCAGCTCAGCCAGCTGACCACCGCGTCGCCGCGGTCGGCCGCCGCGCCCAGGAACTCGGTCAGGTCGGCGTGGCACTGGGCCAGCAGCTCGTACGCGTCGGTGAGCTCGGCCCAGCGGCCCGGGCCCACGCCGTTCATCGCGGCCGGGTCGAAGTACCCGGCCAGTCGGGGGAACGGCGTGGCGCGCCAGAACCGCATGCCGGCGGCCAGGTCCGCCGGGGTCAGCAGGCGGGGCGGGGCGGCGCCCCACTCGTCGGCGGTGAGCTGCCCGCCACCGGTGAGCAGGTCCACCGTCGGCGGGCCGGCGCGGTCGAGCAGGAAGCGCAGCCCGGCCCAGTGCGGCCCGGCGCCGTAGCCGCGGCGCCACGCCAGCGGGGCCTCGTCCGGCCAGTCGCTGCTCACCTCGTCGGTGAAGTCGAACGCCCCGTCCGGGTCCTGCACGAGCAGCACCCGCAGGCGGGCCAGCTCGCTCGGAGTCAGCCGCGCGTACTGCAGCACCAGGCTCACGACGACCTCCCTGCGCCCGCGGCGTCCCCGCGGTGCGACGGGGGTACGGTACGCCGCCGGGTGGCCGGTGTGGACGGTGCCGCGCCCGGCGCCGTCCGGGCACCGCCTAGGCTTGTCTGCCATGGCGCGACCTGACGGGCGGCAGCCCGACCACCTCCGTCCCGTGACGTTGACCCGGCACTGGAGCACCCATCCCGAGGGATCGGTGCTCGTGGAGTTCGGCGCTACCCGGGTGCTGTGCACGGCCAGCGTCACCGAGGGGGTGCCCCGCTGGCGCAAGGGCTCCGGCCTGGGCTGGGTCACCGCGGAGTACGCGATGCTCCCGCGGGCCACCACCACCCGCTCGGACCGGGAGAGCGTCCGCGGCAGGGTGGGCGGCCGGACCCACGAGATCTCCCGGCTGATCGGCCGGAGCCTGCGGGCGTGCGTGGACCTCAGGGCGCTCGGCGAGAACTCCATCGTGCTCGACTGCGACGTGCTCCAGGCCGACGGCGGCACCCGGACCGCGGCCATCACCGGGGCCTACGTGGCGCTGCACGACGCGGTGAGCTGGCTCGCCGGGCGCCGCGCGCTGTCCGCGTCGGTGTCGGCCGCGGTACCGCGCGCGGTGGCCGCGGTCAGCGTCGGGATCGTCGCGGGCGAGCCCCGCCTGGACCTGTGCTACGAGGAGGACGTGACCGCCGAGGTGGACATGAACGTGGTCTGCACGGACGCCGGGGAGTTCGTGGAGGTGCAGGGCACCGGCGAGTCCGGGGTCTTCGCGCGGGCGCAGCTCGACGCCCTGCTGGACCTGGGCGTGGCCGGCTGCGCCGAGCTGGTGGCCGCGCAGCGTCGGGCCCTGGCCGCATGACCAGGCTCCTGCTGGCCAGCCGCAACGCCAAGAAGCTGGCCGAGCTGCGGCGGATCCTGGACGCGGCCCTGGCCGGCGGCGCCCCCGGCATCACCCTGGTCGGCCTGGGGGAGGTGCCGGAGTACCCGGAGGCACCGGAGACGGGCCTGACCTTCGCGGAGAACGCGCTGCTGAAGGCCCGCGAGGGCGTGCGGCACACCGGGCTGCCCACCGTGGCCGACGACTCCGGCCTGTCGGTCGACGCGCTGGGCGGGATGCCCGGCGTGTTCAGCGCCCGCTGGTGCGGGCGGCACGGCGACGACGACGCCAACCTCGACCTGGTGCTGGGGCAGCTGCGCGACGTGCCGGACGCCCACCGCGGCGCCGCGTTCGTGTGCGCGGCGGCGCTGGTGCTGCCCGGCGGCGGCGAGTGGGTGGTCGAGGGCCGGCAGCGCGGCCGGCTGCTGCGGGCGCGGCGCGGCGACGGTGGCTTCGGCTACGACCCCGTCTTCCTCGGCGACGGGCAGTCGGCCACCAACGCGGAGCTGTCCCCGGCGGAGAAGGACGCCGTCAGTCACCGGGGCGCGGCCTTCCGGGAGCTGGCCGGCATCGTCGCCCGGGAGCTGTCCGGCCCGCGCTGACCGCGCGCCCGGCGCCGGCCGGGCGGGCCGCGGCGCCGGCCGGGCGGGCCCTGGGGCCGCTCGGCACCCGGCGGTTGCGCGGGACGTGGACGCGCCGGCATCCCTGCCGACGGCGCCGGCGCCGCGGGAGCCCCGCAACGGCGAACGCCGCGCGGGCCCTCAGGGCCCGCGCGGCGTTCGCGCGTGTCAGTGCTGGTGGTGCGTCAGTGCTGGTGGTGCGTGGTGCCGGAGGTGCGGGTCAGACCCGCGCCCACAGCGCCGGCACGTTCGGCGGCTCCCAGCCCGGGTACGCGGTGTGCGACTGGATGCACCGGTAGGTCACGCCGTTGTAGGTCACGGTCGTGCCCGCGGCGTAGTAGGTGTACGGCGCCCAGGTGGTGCCGCCCGGCGGCTGCGTGGTCGGGGGCGTGGTCGGCGGCTGCGTGGTCGCCGGCGGCGACGACGGCGGACGCGTGGTGGTGGGCGGCGGGGTGGTCTGGCTGCCGCCGATCATCTGCATGATCCACGCGCGGCTGGGGATCACGCTGGTGTACTGCTGGTTGGTTCCGCCGTCCGCGGTGGAGGCGACGCCGACCTGCAGGCCGTTGTGCATCTTCGGGCCGCCGGAGTCGCCGCTCCAGGCCGCGCCGTCGATCCGGGTGCTGCAGATGGCCTCGCCGCCGTAGTAGTCCCGGCAGATCGAGGTGACCCGCACCCGGGCCGTCTTCAGGACGGTGGACGGCTGGCAGCCGGTCCGGCAGGTCATGCCCCAGCCGTAGATGTTCACCTCGGCGCCGACCGGCGGGTTGGCGGTGCCCAGCTGCGCGAACGTCGAACCGGCGGCGCTGGCCAGCTTCAGCAGCGACAGGTCCGAGCCGTTCGGCGCGTTGTAGTACTGGGTGACGCTGGCCTGGGTGCCGGAGCCGCGGTTGACGTTGCCGACCCGCACGGACATGCTGCTGCCGACGCAGTGCTTGGCGGTCAGCACCCAGGTCGGGGCGATGATCGTGCCGGAGCAGGTGAAGTTGCCGCCCCGGTAGACCTGGGCCGACCACGGGGCGGAACTCACGGTGCTGCCGCCGATGATGTACGACGGCGAGGACGACGTGTCGGGGCCGGCCTTGGCGATCGCGATGGCCGGTACGGCAAGCGCGATCGCCAGCCCGCCCACGAGCATCGTGGTACGGCTGAAACGCATATTTGACACTCCTTCGGGGGTTGTCACCCCGCGTGGGTCACACCGGGGCACGACCGTCCGCCGCCGGGTGTCGCCGGTCGGCGGCATGGTTGCGGGGCTCGCGGCAGGTAAATGAGGGATTACCGGGGGTTGTGTCGCCGCGAGGGGCCAGGTGGCCCTGATCGGATACTGGTAACTGGAATGAAACTTGTCAATAGACGGTCGCATTCCGGCGACACGGTGTCGGCCGGCGCGCCGTCGCACTGACCGGCATGACCAGTCCACGCCCGTGCCCGTCCGGGCGGTCAATGGGGCTTTCCGCGTCCATTTCGGCGGCCGTGGCCGCCGTCGGCCGGGAACCGGGCGCCCCGCGGCCGGGGGGCTGACATTGAAAAAGTGGAAAATGGGCCTCCGTCGCGCCGGCGCCAGCGGGCGTCAGTGGAGCGGGCCGACGGCGGCCTCCACCGCCG
>DATMJT010000134.1:0-3324 GCA_035553735.1 Pilimelia sp. | reverse complement strand
GGCAGGTACGGGTCGGGGGTGCCAAGAACTCGGCCCTGAAGCTGATGGCCGCCGCGCTGCTGGCACCCGGCCGCAGCGTGATCACCAACGTGCCGCGGATCACGGACATAGCGATCATGGCGGAGGTGCTGCGCCGGCTGGGCTGCGCGGTCTCCGTCGAGGGCGACGAGGTGAGCGTCGACGTGCCCGAGGAGCCGGGGACGGCCGCCGACTACGACCTGGTGCGCCTGCTGCGCGCGTCGATCTGCGTGCTGGGGCCGTTGCTGGCCCGGCGCGGATACGTGCGGGTGGCGCACCCGGGCGGGGACGCGATCGGCTCGCGCGGGCTGGATATGCACATCGCGGGCCTGGAACGCATGGGCGCGGAGGTCTCCGGCGAGCACGGCTTCGTGATCGCACAGGCGCCGGCCGGGCTGCGCGGTGCGTCGATCTGGCTGGACTTCCCCAGCGTGGGCGCCACCGAGAACCTGCTCATGGCGGCAGTGCTGGCCAAGGGGGTCACCGAGATCGACAACGCCGCGCGGGAGCCGGAGATCGTCGACCTCTGCGCGCTGCTCACCGGGATGGGTGCTCTGATCGAGGGGGCGGGCACGTCGACGCTGCGGATCGAGGGAGTGCCCGAACTGCGTCCGGTGCGGCACGCCACGGTGGGCGACCGGATCGTGGCCGGCACCTGGGCGTTCGGCGCGGCGATGACGCGGGGCGACGTGACCGTCGGCGGGGTGGACCCGAAGTACCTGGAGATCGCGCTGGACAAGCTGGTCAGCGCCGGTGGCATGGTGGAGACGCGGGGACGGGAGGCGTTCCGGGTGCAGATGGACCGGCGGCCGGCGGCCGTGGACGTGGTGACCCTGCCGTACCCGGGGTTCGCCACCGACCTGCTGCCGATGGCCATCGCGCTGGCCGCGGTGAGCGAGGGTGCCTCGCTGATCACCGAAAACATCTTCGACGGCCGATTCATGTTCGTGAACGAGATGGTGCGGCTGGGCGCGGACATCAGGACCGACGGCCACCACGCCGTCGTGCGCGGCCGGCAGTCGCTGTCCTCCGCGCCGGTGCGGGCCACCGACATCCGGGCCGGCGCCGGTCTGGTGATGGCCGCGCTCTGCGCCGACGGGGTGACCGAGGTTAGCCACGTGCACCACATCGACCGCGGTTACCCGGACCTGGTGGCCGACCTGCGGGCGCTGGGCGTGGAGGTGCACCGGGTGGCCGGTCCGGTGGAGCCGTCGTTCACGCTGTGAGGCCGCCGATGCGCTCCCCGGTGCCCGCGTCGCTGTGAGGCCGCCGGTGCGGTCACCCGGCGCCCGCGTCGCCTTTAACGATCGCTAAGGTGCCAGGCGGGCCCGGTCGGCGCCAGGCACGCCGAGCCGGGCGGGGACGAGCACACGTCGAGGAGGACAGCATGGCGGGTCGACTGGCGGTCGTCGGAGCGGGGCTGATGGGCTCCGGGATCGCTCAGGTGGCGGCGCAGGCGGGCTGGCAGGTAACGCTGCGGGACCTGGACGAGGCGGCGGTCGGGCGGGGGATGGCCGCGATCCGCTCGTCGCTGGAGCGATTCGCCGCCAAGGGGAAGATCGCCGAGGCGGACGTCGACGCCGCGCTGGCCCGGATCACCGGCACGACTGCGCTGGAGGCCGCGGCCGACGCCGACGTGGTGGTGGAGGCGGTGTTTGAGCGGTTGGACGTCAAGCATGAGGTGTTCCGGGCGCTGGACCGGATCTGCCGACCCGACGCCGTGCTGGCCACCAACACCTCTGCCATCCCGATCACGCAGATCGCCGCGGTGACCGCGCGGCCGGAGTCGGTGGTTGGCACCCACTTCTTCTCCCCGGTGCCGATGATGCGGCTGTGCGAGCTGGTTCGCGGCTTCAAGACCAGTGACGCGGCCCTGGCGACGGCCCGGGCGTTCGCCGAGGGGCTCGGCAAGACCTGCGTGGTGGTCAACCGCGACATCGCGGGCTTCGTCACCACCCGCCTGATCACCGCGCTCGTGGTCGAGGCCATCCGGCTGGTCGAGTCGGGCGTGATCAGCCCCGAGGACCTGGACACCGCCTGCAAGCTCGGCTTCGGGCACGCGATGGGGCCGCTGGCCACCACCGACCTCACCGGCGTCGACGTGCTGCTGCACGCGGCACGCAACATCCACACCGACACGGGGGACGCCAAGTTCTTCCCGCCGGAGCTGATGCAGCGGATGGTCGCCGCCGGCGACCTCGGGCGCAAGTCCGGGCGGGGCTTCTACGAGTACTGAGCCGGCCTACCGGGGCCGGAGTCGGCGTTACGCGGGCCCGGGCGTGCGCGGGCCGGCGTTACGCGGGCCCGGGCGTGCGCCGGTCGGTGTGCGCGATGACGGCAGCGCGAGCCAGCTGGTGCTCGCGTACTGAGCCGTAGCGTATGGCTGTTATTCCGGCCCGATAACCGCCATACGGTACGGCTCAGGATCGCGCCGTGCGGGTGTGGGCGGTCAGCCGTCGCGGCGGCTGGTCCAGCGGAAGGTGAACAGGCACAGCAGCAGGCCGATCACACACCAGGCCGTCAGCACCAACGCCACCCGGCCGAGCTCCCAGGAGCCGCCCGGCTCGACGGCGGCGAAGGAGTCCGGCAGGAACACGGCGCGCAGGCCCTGGCACATCCACTTCAGCGGGAACAGCGCGGCGACCTGCTGCATCCACGCCGGCAGGTTGGTGAACACGAAGAACACCCCGGAGATGAACTGCAGCACCAGCGCGATCGGCGTCACCACGGCGGGGGCGCTGCGCCCGGTGCGGGCCAGCGACGAGAACGCGATGCCGCAAAGCGTGCACGCCGTGATGCCGAGCACCGACACCCAGGCGAACGTCAGCCAGCGGCCGGCGGTGGACGGCAGCGCCAGGTCGAACAGGACGACCGCGACCGCCAGCAGCAATACGGTCTCGGCGACCGCGATGACGGCCACCATCACCACCTTGCCGGCGAAGTAGACCCACTTCGGCATTGGTGTGCCGCGCAGCCGCTTGAGCACCCCGCGGTCCCGCTCGATGGGGATCTGGATCGCCAGGCTCTGGAACCCCACCGTCATCAGGCCCGTGGCGATCATGCCGGTGACGAAGTACTGGGTGAAGCTCACCCCGTCCGCGATGTCCCAGTCAAAGATGGACGCGAAGATCAATATCATGATGACCGGGAAGGCCATCGTGAACACGACCGACTCGCGGCTGCGCAGGAACTGCCGGATCTCCAACCGGCCCTGCCGCCAGCCCAGCGCCAGCGGCCCGGGCGCGGCGCCCGGTCGCCCGCCCGCCGGTTCGGGGCCCGCTGCGGCACCCGCGGACGCGGGCGGTG
>DATMJT010000133.1:0-13956 GCA_035553735.1 Pilimelia sp. | reverse complement strand
GCCCACCGCCGGGGCCGCCGAGGTCTTCGTCCTGCTCGCCCGGGCCCTGGCGCCGCGGCGCGCGGTGGTGGTGCACCCGCAGTTCACCGAGCCGGAGGCGGCCCTGCGCCACGCCGGGCACGAGGTCACCCGGGTGCTGCTCGACCCCGGGGACGGGTTCCGGCTGCGGCCGGACCGGGTGCCCGCCGACGCGGACCTGGTCGTGGTCGGCAACCCCACGAATCCCACCTCGGTACTGCACCCCGCCGCCGTGGTGGCCCGGTTGGCCCGGCCGGGCCGGGTGCTGGTGGTGGACGAGGCGTTCGCCGACAGCGCGTACGCCCCCGGCGTGGCCGGCGAGCCGGCCTCGCTGGCCGCCCGGCGCGACCTGCCGGGCCTGCTGGTCGTGCGCAGCCTGACCAAGACCTGGGGACTGGCCGGGCTGCGGATCGGCTGCGCGCTGGGGCCCGCCGAGCTGATCCGCCGGCTGGCCGCGGCGCAGCCTCTGTGGGCGGTCTCCAGCCCGGCGCTGGCCGCGGCGCGGGCGTGCGCCGCGCCGGCCGCCGTGGCCCTGGAGCGGGCGTACGCCGCCCGGCTGGCCGCCGACCGGGCGTACCTGGTGGACCGGCTGCGGGCGCTGCCCGGGGTGGCCGTGCCGGGCGAGCCGGCGAGCGCGTTCGTGCTGGTGCGCCTGGCCGGGGCGGCGCGGGTGCGGCTGCGCCTGCGGGAGCGCGGCTTCGCGGTGCGGCGCGGGGACACCTTTCCCGGCCTGGGCGCCGACTGGCTGCGGGTGGCGGTGCGGGACACTGCCACCACCGACGCGTTCGTCGCCGCGCTGGCCGCGGTGCTGGCCGAGACCGGCGCGGCGGTGTCCCGCCCTGGCTCCGAGGAGTCCGACGAGGAGGAACCGGCATGACGGCAGGCGACCTGCTCCGCGCCACCATCGAGGCGATCCGGCCGGCGGACGCGCGGGCGGCCGCGGCCGCGGCGGCGCTGCAGGCGCGGCTGACCAAGCCGGCGGGCTCGCTGGGCGCGCTGGAGGAGCTGTCGGTACGCCTGGCCGCGCTGGCCGGCGCCTGCCCGCCCCCGCTGCCCGAGCCGGCCGCCCTGGCGGTCTTCGCCGGGGACCACGGGGTGCACGCCCAGCGGGTCACGGGCTGGCCGCAGGAGGTCACCGCGCAGATGGTGGCCAACTTCCTGGCCGGCGGCGCGGTGGTCAACGCGTTCGCGCGGCAGGTCGGCGCCAGCGTCACCGTGGTGGACGTCGGCGTGGCGGCGCCCCTGGCGCCCGCCCCGGGCCTGGTGGCGGCCAAGGTGCGGCCCGGCACCCGGGACCTGGCGGTCGAGCCCGCGCTGACCCGGGAGGAGGCGGTCGAGGCGCTCGCGGTGGGCGTCCGGACCGCCGCGCAGCTGGTCGACGGCGGCGCGCGGGTCCTGCTCACCGGCGACATGGGCATCGCCAACACCACGCCGGCGGCCGCGCTGGTGGCCGCCTTCACCGGCGCCGACGCGGCGGCGGCCACCGGGCGCGGCACGGGGGTGGACGACGCCACCTACGCCCGCAAGGTGGCCGTGGTGGCCGGCGCGCTGGCCCGGCACCGGCCCGACCCGGCCGACCCGCTCGGCGTGCTGGCGGCGGTCGGCGGCCTGGAGCACGCCGCGCTGGCCGGCTTCGTGCTGGGCGCCGCCGCCCGGCGGGTCCCGGTCGTGGTCGACGGCGTGATCGCGGCCGCCGCGGCGCTGGTCGCCGCGGCGCTGGCCCCCGACGCGGTGGCGGCCATGGTGGCCGGGCACCGCTCCGCCGAGCCCGGCGCCACCCTGGCGCTGCGGCACCTGGGGCTGGCTCCGCTGCTGGACCTCGGGCTGCGGCTGGGGGAGGGCACCGGGGCGGCGCTGGCGCTGCCGCTGGTCGCCGCGGCCGCGCGCACCCTGCGCGAGGTGGCCACCTTCGACTCCGCGGGAGTGTCACAGTCATGAGCGAGTGCACCGAGCGCAGCGAGGGCCGCGAGCGCATGACCGTGGAGATCCGTCGGTGAACCTCTACCCCCTGGGCCTGCGGCTGGACGGTCGGCGGGTGCTCGTGGTGGGCGGCGGCGCGGTGGCCACCCGCCGGGTGCCGGCGCTGCTGGACGCCGGCGCCCGCGTCGTGCTGGTGTCGCCGGAGCTCACCCCGGTGCTGCACGGGTTGGCGGCGGCGGGCCGGCTGGAGTGGCTGCCCCGCCGGTTCCGCCCCGCCGACGTGGACGGCGCCTGGCTGGTGCAGGTGGCCGTCGACGACCGGGCGGCGGCGGAGGAGGTCAGCGCGGCGGCGCAGCGGCGGCGGGTGTTCTGCGTGCGCGCGGACGACCGGCACGAGGCCACCGCCTGGACGCCCGCGGTGACCCGGCACGGCCCGGTCACCGTGGCCGTGCTGGCCGGCGGCGACCCGCCCCGGGCGGTGGCGATCCGGGACGCGATCGGTGCCGAGCTGATCCGCGGGGGGCTGGCCGCCGGGCCGGGCCTGCCGTCGGGGTCCGACGTGGCGGCCGGCACCGGACCGGGGCACCGGACCGGGGCGGCCGGTGCCGCCGTGCGGGGCCGGGTGGCCCTGGTCGGCGCGGGGCCCGGCGACCCGGAGCTGATCACCGTACGCGGGCGGCGGCTGCTGGCCGCGGCCGACGTGGTGGTGACCGACCGGCTGGTGCCCACGCTGCTGCTGGACGAGCTGCGCCCCGAGGTGGAGCTGGTGGACGCCTCCAAGATCCCGTACGGTCCGCAGCGCGCCCAGGAGGAGATCAACCGGATCCTGGTGGACCGGGCCCTGGCCGGCGCCTTCGTGGTGCGGCTCAAGGGCGGCGACCCCTACGTGTTCGGTCGGGGCGGCGAGGAGTTGCTGGCGTGCACGGCCGCCGGCGTGCCGGTGACCGTGGTGCCCGGCGTGACCAGCTCCATCGCCGCGCCCGCCGCCGCCGGGGTCCCGGTCACCCACCGCGGCGTGGCGCACGAGTTCACCGTGGTGTCCGGGCATGTGCCGCCGGAGCACCCGGACTCGCTGGTGGACTGGCCTGCCCTGGCCCGGCTGCGCGGCACCCTCGTGATCATGATGGGTCTGAGGAACCTCGGTGCCATCGCGGCCGCGCTGCTGGCCCACGGCCGGGCCCCGGGCACCCCGGTCGCCGTGGTGCAGGAGGGCACCACGTCCGCCCAGCGCAGTCTGCGCACCACGCTGGCCGAGGTGGCCGAGGCGACGCTGGACGCCGGGCTGCGGCCGCCGGCGGTCACCGTGGTCGGCGACGTGGCCGCCGTCCTGCCCGGCTGAGTCTGCCGCCGGCCCGCGGCGTCGGCGCCGGCCGCCCGCGGCGGCCGGCGCGCGGCGTCAGTCCTTGACGTCGGGCTGGTCCAGCAGCAGCGCGCAGCGGATCAGGCCGAGATGGCTGTACGCCTGGGGGTGGTTGCCGAGTCCCCGCTCGCTGAGCGGGTCGTACTGCTCGGGCAGCAGGCCGGTCGGCCCCGCCGTGTCGATCATCTGGGCGAACAGCTCCTCGGCGTCGCCGCGTCGCCCGGTGCGCAGGTACGCCTCGACCAGCCACGCCGTGCACACGTGGAAGCCGCCCTCGCGGCCGGGCAGGCCGTCGTCCCACCGGTACCGGTATACCACCGGTCCCGAGCGCAGCTCGGCCTCCACCGCGAGCACCGTGGCCAGGAACCGCGGGTCGTCGTCGGGCAGCAGCCCGGAGAGCCCGATCCACAGCGACGACGCGTCCATGTCCGCGTCGTTGTAGGCCACGGTGTAGGCGCCCACCTCCGGGTGCCAGCCGTGCTCCAGCACGTGCGCGCCGATCCGGTCCCGCAGCGCCACCCACTCCGGCCGGTCGCACCCGCCGTGCCGGCGGACGACGTGCAGCGCCCGGTCCACGGTCAGCCAGCACATCACCTTGGAGTAGACGTGGTGCCGCGGCGGCAGCCGGGCCTCCCACAGGCCGTGGTCCGGCTCGTGCCAGCGCCGCTCCACGGCCTGCACCATGGCCTCCAGGACCCGCCACTCCTCCTCGCGCACCGCACCGCGGGCGTCGGCGACGGCCGCGATCAAATCGGCCACCGGGCCGAACACGTCGAGCTGGAGCTGGCGGTTGGCCAGGTTGCCCACCCGCACCGGCCGGGAGCCGGCGTAGCCGGGCAGGGTCTCGATGACCGCCTCCGGGCCCAGCTCGTAGCCGTCCAGGGTGTAGATGGGGTGCAGCCGTTCCGGGTGCCCGCCGGTGCGCGCGATGCACCCGTCCATCCACCGCAGGAACGCCTCCGCCTCGGCCAACGAACCGAGGTCGACCAGCGCCCGCGCGGTCATCGCCGCGTCCCGCGGCCAGCAGTAGCGGTAGTCCCAGTTGCGCACCCCGCCCAGCTCCTCCGGCAGCGAGGTGGTGGCCGCGGCCAGGATGCCGCCGGTCGGCGCGTGCACCAGCCCGCGCAGCGTCAGCGCGCTGCGCAGCACCAGGTCGCGCGCCGCGGAGGGCAGCCGCAGCGAGGCCCCCCAGCGGGCCCAGTACGCCTCGGCCGCCGACTGCCGCACCTCGATGGGCGGGTCGTGGTGCTCCAGCGAGTGGGAGCCCAGCCGCAACTCCAGGGTCACCGTGCCGCCCGCGGCGGCCAGGTCGACGACCGCCCGGGCGGAGTCGAGCCCGCCGTCGTCGAAGACCTCCCACTCCACGCCGGGGGAGTGCAGCGCGACCGGCTCGCTGGAGCCGAGCACCAGCAGCCCGTCGCCGAGCGGCTGGAGGCGGATCGCCACCTGGCCGTACTCGGGCCGGGGGGCGAACTCCAGCCGGGCCCGGCCCCGGCCGGACAACACCCGCACCAGGGTGGAGTCCGCCGGATCCGCCGGTCCGCCGTCGAGCGCGCGGGCCTCCAGCCAGTCGGTCACCGTGAGCCCCGACCAGCGCGTCTCCACCGTCATCGTGCCCGGCCGGTAGCGCTGGCCCAGCGGCAGCCCGCCGCGCTCCGGCGAGACCGTGAAGTGCCCGGCCGGGGCACCGCCCAGCAGGTCGGCGAAGATCGCCGAGGAGTCGGGCTTGGGGTGGCACAGCCAGGTGACCTTGGCCTCCGGGGTGAGCAGCGCGATGGTGCGGCCGTTGGCCAGCATGGAGTGCCGCTCGATGGGCACCGCCCGCTCGCCGTAGAGCCACGCCCGCCGGATCTCCAGCACGAGGGCCAGCAGCCGGGCGGCCGCCAGCGGGGTGTCCACCCGGTACTGCGCCGCGGTGTCCCCGTCGCCGATCTTCACGCCGATGTCCGGCCCGTGCAGGTGGGCGAAGGCGTTCTCGTCGGTGACGTCGTCGCCGATGAACAGCACGGCGCTGGCGGACAGCTGCATGCGCAGCGCGTCCAGCGCGGTGCCCTTGTGGGTGGCGATCACCGCGAGCTCGATGACCTCCTTGCCCTGGGTGACGTGGATGTCCGGCCAGGTGGCGGGGCCGTTGCGGACGCCCTCCTGGACGGCCGCGGCGACCGCGGGATCGGCGGCCCGGGTGTGCACAGCGACGCTGGCCGGCTTGACCTCCAGGCGGACCCCCGGGCGACCGGCCACGATGTCCTGCAGCTCGGCCAGCAGCCGCGCGCGCAGGTCCAGCAGCTCGGGGGCCAGCTGCTCCACGAAGCCCACGTCGAACTCCGACCCGTGGCTGCCGACGAGGTGCACCTCGCTGGGCAGCCGGGACAGCGTGGCCAGGTCGCGCAGCGCGCGGCCGGACACGACCGCCACCGTGGTCTGCGGCAGCGCGGCCAGCGCGCGGACGGCGGCCACGGCCTCGGGCAGGGGGACCGCCCGGGTGGGGTCGGTCACGATGGGCGCCAGGGTGCCGTCGTAGTCGCAGGCCACCAGGAGTTGGGGCACGCGAGCGATCCGACCGACCGCGGCGCGCAGGGCGGGGTCGAGCTCGTCCGTCACAGACCTACCTCGCTGCGCTTGTTGGTGCGGTTGCTGGGAGTGCCGAACCGGGGGGAAGGTCAGGGTTGGATCCGGCGGGCCCCGTCGTCGGACTCCGGGACGCCCAGCTCCTGGAGGAAGGCGCGGGCCCAGTGGTCCACGTCGTGGGCGCGCAGGTGCCGCTGCATGATGCGGACCCGCCGGCGGGCCTCGGTGGGGTCGACCTCCACCGCCCGCAGCAGCGCCTCCTTGACCGCGTCCGGGTCGTGCGGGTTGCACAGGAAGGCCTGCCGCAGCTCGGTCGCCGCGCCGGCGAACTCGCTGAGCACCAGCGCGCCGCCGTTGTCCCCGCGCGCCGCCAGGTACTCCTTGGCCACCAGATTCATCCCGTCCCGCAGCGGAGTCACCATCATCACGTCCGCCGCGCAGTACAGCGCCGCGAGCTCACTTCGACTGTACGACTGGTGGAGGTAATGCACGGCCGGCACGCCGACGCGGCCGAACTCGCCGTTGATCCGACCGACCTCGCGCTCCACCTTGACCCGCAGCGCCTGGTAGTGCTCCACCCGCTCCCGGCTGGGCGTGGCGACCTGCACCATCACGGTCTCCGGCACGCTCAGCTTGCCCGCGTCCAGCAGCTCCCGGAACGCCTTGAGTCGCAGCTCGATGCCCTTGGTGTAGTCGAGCCGGTCCACGCCCAGGATCACGGTCTTCGGGTCGCCCAGCTCGTGGCGGATCTCCCGGGCCCGTGCCTGGACCTGGGGGCTGGCCGCCATCCGCTCCATCTCGGCGACGTCGATCGAGATCGGGAACGCGCCGGACTTCACCCGGCGGCCGTCCACCTCGATGGTCTGCCCCTCGTAGCGCAGCCCGAGCAGGTGGCGGGCCAGCCGGACGAAGTTCTGCGCGGCCAGCCGCTGCTGGAAGCCGACCAGGTCGGCGCCGAGCAGGCCGCGCAGGATGTCGGCCCGCTGCGGCATCTGCATGAACAGCTCGATCGGCGGGAACGGGATGTGCAGGAAGAAGCCGATCCGCAGGTCGGGCCGGCGCTCGCGGAGCATCGCCGGCACGAGCTGGAGCTGGTAGTCCTGCACCCACACCGTGGCGCCCTCGGCGGCGACCTGGGCGGTCGCGTCGGCGAACCGGGCGTTGACCTTCTGGTACGCCTCCCGCCAGCGGCGCCGGAACACCGGCGGCTCGACGGCGTCGTGGTAGAGCGGCCAGATGGTCGCGTTCGACTGCCCCTCGTAGTAGCGCTCCAAATCCTCGGTGCTCAGCGGCACCGGGTGCAGGTGGATGCCCTCCAGGTCGAACGGCTCCGGCGCCGGGCCGGTGCCCCCGGCCCAGCCCACCCAGGTGCCCTTGTGCGCGGCCAGCACCGGGTGCAGCGCGGTGACCAGCCCGCCGGGACTGCGCCGCCACTCGCGCCCCTCCGGCGTGCTCACCTCGTCGACGGGCAGGCGGTTGGCGACTACGACGAACGCGCTGCGCTCGGTCACTCTTGGCGCACCTCCGGTCGGCGAACGGTACGGGTCGAGCGTACTGAACGCGGCGCGCGTTCCGAGCACCTCGTGCCCCCCCGCGGCGGCGGGCGGGGACGAACCCTGCATTTTCCGCGTCACCGATGATCGTAACTGTGCGCCGCCTCACGGCGTCGCCGGATCGGCCGGCACCGGCGTACCCTGGCGATTTGCCGCCCGGTGGGTCGGGCCCGACCGGGCCGGCGCGCGGCGGGCCTGGAAAGATTGCCCCGACGGCGGCGGCCCGCCGCGGCGGGCCCGATGCCGGTCCGGCAATCCCACAGCACGCGGAGGTTAGGCGCACCGTGGCCCAGTTCATCTACGTCCTGGAGAAGGCGCGCAAGGCGCACGGCGACAAGGTCGTGCTCGACGACGTCACGCTCAACTTCCTGCCCGGCGCCAAGATCGGTGTGGTGGGGCCCAACGGCGCCGGCAAGTCCAGCCTGTTGCGGATCATGGCCGGGCAGGACCGGCCGAGCAACGGCGAGGCCCGGCTGATGCCGGGCTACACCGTCGGCCTGCTGGCCCAGGAGCCCCGGCTCAACGACGCCAAGACCGTCCTCGGCAACATCGAGGAGGCGGTCGCCGAGACCAAGGCCAAGCTGGAGCGGTTCAACAAGATCGCCGAGCAGATGGCGACCGACTACTCCGACGAGCTGATGGCCGAGATGGGCCGGCTCCAGGAGGAGCTCGACCACGCCGACGCGTGGGACGTCGACTCCAAGCTGGAGCTGGCCATGGACGCGCTGCGCTGCCCGCCGCCGGACGCCGACGTGGCGCAGCTCTCCGGCGGCGAGAAGCGCCGGGTGGCGCTGTGCAGGCTGCTGCTGGAGGCGCCCGACCTGCTGCTGCTGGACGAGCCGACCAACCACCTGGACGCGGAGAGCGTGCAGTGGCTGGAGCAGCACCTGGCCAAGTACGCCGGCACGGTCATCGCGATCACCCACGACCGCTACTTCCTGGACAACGTGGCGAACTGGATCCTGGAGCTCGACCGCGGCCGGACCTTCCCGTACGAGGGCAACTACTCGACCTACCTCGACAAGAAGGCGGCCCGTCTGTCGGTGCAGGGGCGCAAGGACGCCAAGCTGCAGAAGCGGCTCACCGAGGAGCTGGAGTGGGTCCGCTCCAACGCCAAGGCGCGGCAGACCAAGTCCAAGGCCCGGCTGGACCGCTACGAGGAGATGGCCGCCGAGGCGGAGAAGACCCGCAAGCTCGACTTCGAGGAGATCCAGATCCCGCCGGGCCCACGCCTGGGCAACACCGTCATCGAGGTGAAGGACCTGGTCAAGGGCTTCGGCGACCGGGTGCTGATCGACAACCTGAGCTTCTCGCTGCCGCGCAACGGCATCGTCGGCATCATCGGCCCGAACGGCGTGGGCAAGACCACCCTGTTCAAGACCATCGTGGGGCTGGAGCAGCCGGACCGCGGCTCGGTGAAGATCGGCGAAACCGTCCAGCTGTCGTACGTGGACCAGAACCGGGAGGGCCTGGCCGGCGACAGGACCGTGTGGGAGGTGGTCTCCGACGGCCTGGACCACCTGATGGTCGGCAGGGTCGAGATGCCGTCCCGGGCGTACGTGGCGGCGTTCGGGTTCAAGGGTCCGGACCAGCAGAAGCCGACGAAGGTGCTCTCCGGCGGCGAGCGCAACCGGCTCAACCTGGCGCTGACGCTGAAGATCGGCGGCAACGTGATCCTGCTGGACGAGCCGACCAACGACCTGGACGTGGAGACCCTGTCCAGCCTGGAGAACGCGCTGCTGGAGTTCCCCGGCTGCGCCGTGGTGATCTCGCACGACCGGATGTTCCTGGACCGGGTGGCCACCCACATCCTGGCCTGGGAGGGCGACGAGGAGAACCCGGCGAGGTGGTTCTGGTTCGAGGGCAACTTCGAGTCGTACGAGAAGAACAAGATCGACCGGCTCGGTGCGGAGGCCGCCCGGCCGCACCGGGTGACGTACCGCAAGCTCACCCGTGACTGAGCCGGCCCCGCCCGGTGGGGCCGCGGTATCCGGTCGGGCCGCGGTATCCGGCGAGACCCCGGCGGTGCCCGGCGGCACCCCGGCGGGGCACCGGTTCGTGTACGACTGCCTGCTGCGCTGGTCCGACCTGGACGCGTTCGGCCACGTCAACAACGCCAGGTTCCTCACCCTCTACGAAGAGGCGCGGGTGGCGATGATGTTCACCGCGGCCGAGGCGGTGGGGCTCACCTCGTTCTCCGACGGGATCGTGATCGCCCGACACGAGGTCGACTACCTGGCGCCGGTGGACTACCGGATGGCCCCCGGTCCGGACCCCCGCCCGCGGGTGCGCATCGAGCTGTGGGTGGAGGACATCCGCCCGTCCCGGTTCACGGTCGCGTACGAGCTGTTCGCCGGGGCGGTGCTGGCCGGGCGGGCACGCTCGGTGCTGGTCCCGTTCGAGCTGGCCCACGGGCGGCCGCGCCGGCTCACCGAGGTCGAGCAGGCGTACCTGGTGCCGTACCTGGCCGCGCCCGCGCGCGCCCCGGCGTCCGCGGCCGGTGCCCCCGCCGAGGGCGTGGGCGGCCGGTCGTCATGAGCCGTCCGGGACACGGGCTGGCCGGAGTGTCCGACGCCGGCGCGTTCCTCGCCCGGCTGGTCCGGCTCGACCCCGCGGCCGTGGTCCGGCTGCGCCCCGGGCCCGCCGGCTCCGGGCTGGTGGCGCTGTGGGGCCGGCTGCCCTGGGGCGTGCTGGTGACCCGGGCCGTGCCCGGCACCGACCCCGGCGACGTCGCCGTGTCCGCCGCTGACCTGCTCGCGGCGCTCGCCGCCACCGGTGACCTGCCGGCCCGCCGGGACCCCGACTGGCGCTGGTCGCTGCCCCCGGACCCCGGGGTGACGGTGGAGTCGGTGGGCGCGGCCCAGGTCGCCGCGGTGGCCCGCGCCGCCGCGCGGACCTTCCGGGAGGCGGCGCGCGCGCCGCGCGCCGGCGAACGCGCGGTGCGCGACGCGCTGCTCGACCACGTCCCGATCGTGGCGCTCCCCGAGCCGGGCGCCGGCGCCGCCGGCGAGCTGCCCGAGCGGGTGCCGGTGTCGCAGCGGCTGGTCCAGGCCGTGGCGCGGATGGGCTTTCTCGGCCCTGACCGGGAGGCCGCGGAGCATTGCGTCCACGTGCGACTTGCTGCAAGATGGGTCGGGCTTGCTGCACCGTACGGCACCGCCTGGTTACCTCCAGTTAGTCCACTTGCGATTCGGCCCCCCGTTGGTCCTACGAACGTATGAGTCGCAGTGGGTCGTTCGGACGTCCCCTGCTGGTAGGGGGATGCCCCCAGCCGGCTGTCCGGGTACCGTCGTGCCTCGGGTCCACCGCGATGCGCGTGCGGTGGCGCCCGCTGGGGAGCGAGGTGCACGTGCTATGCCGTGGTGGTCATGGCGCCCCGGTCAGGCCGGCGGCGGAGAGACGAAGACGCGAGCGGAGGGTGCGGACGAGGGCGGTGTGAAGCTCGGCTCACCGAGCCGACCCGGGATCGGCGCCCCGGCCCCCCGCGACGGCGGGCAGCCCGTCGGCGCCGGGCCGGAGCGGTCCACGGTCGACACGCTGGCCCCGGTGGTCGGTCCGGTCACCCTCGCCCGGCTCGGTCGGGCGCTGGACCTGCTCGACGTGCGCTACCTGGCCGACGGGGACGGAAGCCTGCTGGCCATGTGGGAGCGGCACGCCGTGCTCTTCACGCTGGAGGGGCCGGACGACGAGATCCTGGTCATGCGCGCCCGCCCACACTCCACCGTGCCGCCCGACTGGGCCGACCGCGCCTACCGGGTGGTCAACGAGTGGAACCACACCCGGCGCTTCTGCAAGGCGTACATCGGGGACCCGACCGAGCGCGGCCAGTTGCCGATCTACGCCGAGCTCCAGGTACCGCTGATGTCCGGCGCCCACGACGCGCTGCTGGTCGAGCTGCTGGACTGCGGCGCGGCCGTCGCCACCGCCTTCGTGGACTGGCTGTACGACGAGGGCGCGCTGCTCTGACGTTCGCTCCGCCCTGGCCGGACGGGTCCCGCCCCCGCGCGGCGCGCGGAACCGCGCGGGCACCACACCCGGGTGGCCGGCGCGGCGGCCGGGTGGACTCCGCTGCGCCAGCGCCGGGGGCGGCGCGGCCTCAGGACAGCGGGAACATCCCCAGCCGGCCGTGGTACTCGCGGCCCAGCCGGGTGGTGTCCGAGCCGACCAGCAGGCCGATGCTCGTCGCCACGAACGCCCGCACGCCGACGCCGCGGTCCCGGGTGGGGTTCCAGGCCAGGGCCTTGCCCGTACGCGGGTCGAGCGCGGCGATGCCGGGCCGGGCCACCGCGCCCGGACCGGCGCTCTCGTTGCCGTGCGGGTTGTTCATCCAGCGTTGGTGGCCGCCGACGTAGACCGTGCTCCCGGTGACCGCGACCGCGTAGAGCGAGTCGCCGCCGGTGTGGTTGACCCAGGTGGGCGCCCGGCGCCCGACGCCCGCCGCCTCGAACCGGGCGGCGGTGTCGCACAGCCGCGTGGGGCTGGACGTCCGCCCCGTGGTCGTCACCACGAAGTAGTCGCCGAGCGGGGAGAAGTCGATCCCGCGGATGTACGTCTCGAAGCCGGCCAGGCACTGCGGCCGGTAGCTGTCGGTGTACCAGTCGGTGACCACGGCGCCCGGGCCGCTCGAATCGATCATGGCCAGCTGGATCCGGTCCCTGCCGCCGGCCTGCTGGATCGCGCCGCCGACCACCAGCCGGCGTCCGTCCGGGGACAGCGCGAAGTCCTCGACCCGGGTGCGGCTCAGCGTGGGCGCGGCGAGCCGGGCGTCGAAGCCGGTGTCCACCGCCCCGGTGGACGCGCTGAGCCGGGCCAGCGCGGTACGCGGCACCCCGTTGATCGCGGAGAAGGTGCCGCCGGCGTACAGCCGGTCGCCGTGGCGGGCGAGCGCCCGCACGTCCCCCCAGTTGATCGCCGCCCGGAACGAGGTGTCCCGCGCGCCGGTGGCCAGCGACAGCCGGGCCAGCCCCCGCGACGCGGCGCCGTTGACGGTCTTGAAGTAGCCGCCCACGTAGACCGTGTTGTCGAGCCCGGCCGCCAGCGCGTAGACCGGCGCGTCCACCGCGGGCGCCCAGGCCCGCACCACACCGTCGCGCAGCCCGTACGCGAACAGGTGGCGGCGGGGATACCGCAGCCGCCCGGTGCTGTCGGTGACCGCGGTGAAGTCGCCGCCGACGACCACCGTGTCACCGACCACCGCGATCGCCCACACCGTGCCGTCGAGCACGTGCGGCGTCCAGTCCACCGGGTCGGCGGAGACCGTCCGGGGTTGGGCGATGTCCGCCCGCGCGGGGCCGACGCCCAGCAGGGTGACGGTCAGCGCGAGCACGGCGGTCAGGCGGTGACGTAGGGCACGACGCATGGGCAGGGCTCCTCGGGGCGGGCAGCGGCCCGCGTGGGGCGGGCTGGCGTGGACGCCGGTGCTGCGCTCACGCGGACCAACGAGGCACGCCGGCCGGAGGTCGCGTGGGATCGGCGCCCGCCCGGGTCAGCCGCCGGCCGGGGTGTCCATCGTGTTGACCATGAAGTACGCGGCGCGCTCCAGGTAATCCCAGAGGGTGGCGTCCAGCTCCGGCGGCAACCCCAGCGAGTCGACGGCCCGGCGCATGTGGCCCAGCCAGGCGTCCCGCTCCGCCGGCCCCACCCGGTAGGGGGCGTGCCGCATCCGCAGCCGTGGGTGCCCGCGCTGGTCGGAGTAGGTCGTCGGGCCGCCCCAGTACTGCGCCAGGAAGAGCCGGAGCCGCTCCGCGGCGGGGCCGAGATCCTCCTCCGGGTACAGGGGTCGGAGCAGCGGGTCGTCGGCCACCCCGGCGTAGAACTCGTCCACCAGCTTGCGGAACGCCGGCTCGCCGCCGAACAGCTCGTAGAGGTTGGTCCGGGGGCCCTCAGTCACCGTTACAGTCTGCCAGGACCGAACGGCGCCGGGCGGGGCGGTCTTCGGCGCCGGCGCTGCCGGCCGACGGCGGCCGCCCTGGGTCCGGCGCCCCGTTCGCCGCCGGCCCGGGCGCGCTGTCGGGGTAGCGGCCGGCGTGCGACGGTGTTTCCTGGTGCGCCCGGCCGCCGGGCGGGACCGGAGCCGACGCGGGGTGCGCGGTGGCGGTGGCCGGTGGTGGCGCGGTGGCCGGTGGCGCGGTGGCGGTGGCCGGTGGTGGCGCGGCGCTGGGCAGTGCGCCCGGCGCCGCGGCCGCCGCGGCCGCCGCAGCGTCGGCGAACCGCTGCGGGCTGGGCCACCGCAGCGTGGCCAGCACCATCACCAGCACGCCCGCCAAACTCCAGTACCCCACCACGTCGGCGAGGTTGAACCGGTCGGCCAGTAGGCCGGTGCACAGCACGGCGGCGCCCTGCAGGATCTGCATCCCGCTCTGCATCACCCCGAAGGAGCGCGCCCGGTAGCCGTGCGGCAGCACCTGGACGAACAGCGCGTTGGCGGTGGGCAGGATGCCGGCGACGGCGAACCCGGACGCCGCCGCCATCAGCGCGATCCAGATGGCGGACGGCTCCGCCAACGCCGGGACCAGCACCAGCGGGGACAGGATGGCC
>DATMJT010000132.1:0-3347 GCA_035553735.1 Pilimelia sp. | reverse complement strand
GCCAGGAACACCTGCCGGACCCGGGGCATCGCGTCGGCGGCGGTGCGGCCCAGTCCGGCCGGGTTCACCGGCACGTCCCGCCAGCCGAGCACGTCCACGCCCTCGACCAGGGCGTACTTCTCCAGCACCCGGACCGCGCGGGCGGCCTCGGCGGGCTCGGTGGGCAGGAAGACCAGGCCCGAGGCGTAGGCGCCGGCCGGTGGGAGCGGGAAGTCGACCACCGCGCGGAAGAACTCGTCCGGCAGCTGCAGCATGATGCCCGCGCCGTCGCCGGTGTCCGGTTCGGCGCCCCGGGCGCCGCGGTGGTCGAGTCGGACCAGCGCGGACAGGCCCTGGGCGACCACCTGGTGACCGCGGCGGCCGTGCAGGTCGGCGACGAAGGCCACGCCGCACGCGTCGTGCTCGTAGGCCGGGTCGTACAGCGAGCCGGTCTCGGGGTACGCCGGACCCAGGTACGAAGCAGCCACCGGACCTCCTGTCGTCACGTGCGCTGGCTCGAGCCACTGCTCGATCGATTGCCATGGTTGAACTCGGGACGACGTCGGCCCTGCGGGATGCCCAGTCTACGGCAGAGGCGGCGACCCGCCACCGCCCGCCGGTCAGGGAAAACTCACACCAGCCGGGGTCGTTCGGGGCTAACCTCACCCGATGACCGATCCTGCCCCCGGACCGGCCGAGGCCACCGCCGCCGGGAGCGCCGCCGCCACCGCCGACCTGCTCGCGTCGATCGAGCGCTTCTACGACGCCGTGCCTCGCGACACGGCCCGCGCCGAGCACCACGGCGGACTGGTGCTGTTCGTCCGTACCGGGCCGGGGCACCCGTACTACGCCCGGCCGCGACCCGGGTACGCCTGCTGGACCCCGCCGACCCGAGCTTCGCCGACGACCTCGCCGACCGCCGGGCGGTGGCCCGGCTGGCCTTCGCCGCACCCGGCGCCGCGCCCGGGCAGGCCGGGCCGGCCGAACGGCTCGCTGCCCGGACACCGGCGACCGAGGCCGAGCTGGCCGACTTCCGGCACGGCGCGGCCACCGGCCGGCTGCTGGTGGCGGTCGCCGGCACGCCGTCCGAGGGCGTGCTCAGCGGTGGGGCGCTGCTGCGGGTGGACGACGTGGCCGAGGTCGCCGGGGTGGGCACGCTACCCGCCGCCCGGCGGCGCGGACTGGGCGCGGCGGTGACCGTCGCGCTCGCGCGGACAGCGCTGGACGGCGGCGCCCGCACGGTGCTGCTGTCCGCCGGCGGTGCGGCCCAGGCCCGGCTCTACGCCCGACTCGGGTTCCGCCGGGTCGGCACCGCCTGCATCGCCGAGCCGGCCTGACCGGGGCGCCTCATCCTTGCGCCGACGTGGCCGCCTCCCGGCGGAGTGGCCGCCGGGTCGGAAAGGGCGCACCCGCACGCTATGGGCGCCGGTACCGCGGCTGGAAGCGATCGGCGACCCGATTGACGGCGATGGTTAGAGTCCAGCTGGTCGTTCACACCGAACGGCGTGGCGAGGGAGTACCGGCGTGCGAAGGTGGGGCTCCGTTTTCGGGGCGGTCTTGCTGCTGGCCGCCCTGGTGCCCCTCGGCGTCCCGGCGAGCCTGCTCGAGACCGTGCAGCGGGCGGATGCCGGCGCATTCGTCATCCTCGCCGGGGCCGGCTGGCTGGCGTTCATCGGCCTCGGCGTGCTGCTGTCCCGGCCTCGCCGGATCCGGCCCGCCGATGCGGTGACGACACTGCGCGCCGAACCCCCTGCGGTGGTGGCGATGGTGACGAACCGCGCGGCGGTACCTGCCCGGGCCACCGACGCGACCGTGCTGGACCTGGCCGCACGTGGGTACCTGCGGCTGCACACGGATAGTGGACCCGCGTTGTGCGCCGTGGCACGGGAACCGGGCGCACGCGAACTGCTGCCGTACGAGCGGCGAATTTTCGACCTGGTGCGGGCCCGCACGGCGGACGGTGCGGTCGAGCTGGCCTCGCTGGACATGGGCCGAGATGGCGCCAGGCCGGGCCCCTGGGTGCACGGCTTCCGCCGTGAGGTGCGAGACGACGCCACGGCCCGCGGCCTCGTGGGACGCCGCTACCCGACCGCCTTCACAATCCTGCTCGTGGTCGTCTCGGTGTTGCCGGTGGTGGCGCTGACCAGGGTCCCGGATTGGGAAGACCTGGGTCGGCATCCCAACGACCCCATCACCACCGCCATCGGGTTGGCGGCCGTGTTCACCTTTCTCGGCTACCTCCTCGCCGGCGTCAGCGGCCGGCGGCTCACCCGCCGGGGACGGGCCGCCACGGCACACTGGCTCGGACTCCGCGAGCAACTGCTCGCCGACCGACGCCACGACGTCCCCCCGCTGGTTCCGCTGGCCGACGACCGGCGACTTGCCTACGCCGTCGCATTGGACGCGGCCGGAGCGGTCGCGCGGGAGCTGCCGTCGCAGGCCCCCAGGGATCGTGTCTGGTCGACAGCCTCCGGTCGGTGGCGGCAGGTAACCATCGACTTCGGTCAGGGAATCGCCCTCGGGATGCGCCCCGGGCTGGCGCTGCTGATGGGTTGCGGGTTCGTCGGCGGGACGCTGTTCCTGGCGCTGTTGCTCATGCCCGTTGTGGACCCGTCGGGCCTGGTGCCGGACCCGCGCAACGGGAGTGAGATCGCCGGTGCGGTGGTGGCGGTCCTGTGCCTGGCCGCGTTCGTCCCGCTCTGGGCCATGGTCGTCTGTCGTTGGGCGCGGGTGATCCCCGCAGCCGCCGCCGACCTGCTGGCCCGCCGCCAGGTGGAAGGACTGCTGATCAGCGCACCGTCGTGCCTCCATGCGGGGCCGCGCGGCAGCTCAACGATGAACTACTACCTGGTGGTGGACGACGGCAGCAGCGACCGGGTGCCGGCCTGGCCGGTGGCCCGCGACGTCCACTGCGCTTTCGACGTCGGTGACCGGGTACGCCTGCTCGTCACCCCCAACCTCCGCCACGTCATCTCCGTCGAGGCGGTCCAGCCCCACGAGCTGCGGACGATGACGGTGCCGACAATCCGGCGCGCCTAGCGCCGCGCGGAGCCCTCCATCGCTCGTTTGCTCCGGCTTGGTGGTGGTCTGGTGTCCACCGCCGCGCCGATGACGTGGGAATCTGCCGACGGCCGCGGCGGCGCAGGTCAGGCGGGCGGGCGCCAGGCCGCCGCGGCGGCGGCCGTGTCGGCGAGCAGCCGCCGGTAGGCGCCGCCCCGGAGCGCGCCGCCGAGCAGTGGCCTGCGTCCGCCGAGCAGCGCGCCGAGCCGCCGCGTAAGCCGCACCGCCGCGTCGACGCGCGGGCGGCGCTGCCGGTCGTAGCGGGTCAGCGCCGCGGTCAGGGCCGGGCCGGGCTCGGCCCTGACCGC